>NZ_CP169722.1:0-165894 GCF_042137965.1 Klebsiella grimontii | reverse complement strand
CTTTGATCCCAACGGTTATCCACAAGGGCAAGTATAAATGCATATCTCAGTCAACGGAAATACATACCTCAGTAAATACCGTTGCATATCACAGTATTAGATAATGCATACGTCAGTCAACATTTAACACGCTATAGTCAATGCTGAGCCCCCTTAAGACCAGTCAACACGGGGGCTCAAACGATCCGGGGATCTCTTTATGATCTCACTATGATCTCTATAGGATCATTTATTGGATCGACACTATGAATAACTCTGCCAGACCAGTTCACATCAAAATTGACGTAAGTCCGTCACCTGGTGTGATATTTTTAATACACCTCGCGATGAGTTCATCGTCATGATGTCGCACTACTCCCCGACCAGATCAAATCTTGACTGTAGTACGTAACCTTCATCGGCTCTTTTGGCCACTCTGAATAATAGAATCGCATACCACAGTCAATATATTGCATGCCACAGTGAATATTCACAGCAGGAAAGATTTAGTGTGCGTAATTGGCATCAGCGCGTCAGTGCTTTCAGTAAGTTCAGCTCTTTTCCGCTTCCTCAACGCTTTCTCACGGAGCGCGAAAGCGTTCTGCGGCGAGCGGTAGTAACTATTATTGACTGCGGTATGCAGTATCCGTGAAATCTCATCTGATCCAGATCGATAACTGCCTATTTCGTGAGCAACTTTGCATGTTTTAGTTCACTTTGCGTTTTTATTGTTGCTTTGCATTAAATTCCAAGATTTAATAAAATAATGCAAAGTGATGATTAAAGGATGCTCAATATGGGACTAATGGATACACTTAACCAGTGCATAACCGCTGGCCACGAAATGACTAAAGCAATTGCGATTGCCCAATTCAATGATGACAGCCCTGAGGCTCGCAAAATTACCCGCCGCTGGAGGATTGGTGAAGCCGCTGATTTAGTTGGAGTATCGTCTCAGGCCATCAGGGATGCAGAGAAAGCAGGCCGTCTGCCACACCCCGATCTTGAAACCCGCGGCAGAGTTGAACAACGTGTCGGCTATACCATCGAACAAATCAATCACATGCGGGATGTTTTTGGTACCCGTCTGCGGCGTTCAGAGGATGCCTTCCCACCGGTTATCGGCGTCGCCGCTCACAAAGGTGGCGTTTATAAAACGTCGGTTTCTGTTCACCTTGCTCAGGATCTTGCTCTGAAAGGGTTACGTGTTTTGCTTGTTGAAGGCAACGACCCGCAAGGAACAGCATCGATGTATCACGGATGGGTACCCGATCTCCATATTCATGCTGAAGACACGTTACTCCCCTTCTATCTTGGCGAAAAAGATGATGCCAGCTATGCGGTAAAACCTACCTGCTGGCCAGGTCTCGATATCATTCCATCCTGCCTGGCATTACATCGGATTGAAACCGAACTGATGGGTAAGTTTGATGAAGGAAAACTGCCAACCGATCCGCATCTGATGCTGCGTTTAGCCATTGAAACAGTGGCTCATGACTATGATGTCATCGTGATCGACAGCGCACCCAACCTGGGTATAGGTACTATCAATGTGGTTTGTGCGGCCGACGTGCTGATTGTACCAACGCCTGCAGAATTATTCGATTACACCTCCGCTCTGCAGTTTTTTGACATGCTGCGTGACTTATTGAAGAACGTTGATCTGAAAGGATTTGAGCCGGATGTCCGCATCCTGTTAACTAAATACTCTAACAACAATGGTTCGCAGTCTCCCTGGATGGAAGAGCAGATCCGAGATGCCTGGGGAAGTATGGTTTTGAAGAATGTTGTCCGCGAAACGGATGAAGTCGGTAAAGGTCAGATCCGTATGAGAACGGTTTTCGAACAGGCTATCGATCAGCGTTCCTCCACTGGCGCCTGGCGTAATGCACTGTCTATCTGGGAGCCTGTTTGCAACGAAATTTTTGATCGCCTGATTAAACCACGTTGGGAGATTAGATAATGAAACGCGCCCCCGTCATTCCAAAACATTCTGCGAGTACCGCACCTGCGGAAGTGGCAACGTCCCCCGCTCCGGCCGCGCCAATGGTTGATTCGTTGATTGCTCGTGTTGGGGCAATGGCCCGTGGAAATGCAATCGCTCTGCCTGTATGTGGGCGAGAAGTCAAATTTACACTGGAAGTTATCCCAGGTAGCTCGATTGAAGGTAACTCCAGAGTCTGGTCAGGTAATGAACGTGATCAGGAGCTTCTGACAGAAGACGCTCTGGACGACCTGATACCATCCTTCTTACTGGCAGGCCAGCAAACACCTGCTTTCGGGCGTCGGGTTTCAGGTGTTATTGAGATTGCGGATGGTAGTCGTCGACGAAAAGCTGCCATCCTGACATCCAGTGACTATCGGATCCTTGTCGGCGACCTTGATGATGAACAAATGGCGGCGCTGTCACGGCTAGGTAATGACTATCGTCCAACCAGCGCCTATGAACGAGGGCATCGTTATGCAACTCGCCTGCAGAATGAATTTGCCGGCAATATCTCTGCGCTTGCCGATGCCGAAAACATCTCGCGCAAGATTATCAGTCGCTGTATCAATACATCCAGATTGCCAAAATCGGTTGTTGCCCTCTTCTCTCATCCTGGGGAACTTTCAGCCCGGGCAGGTGAAACCCTCTTTAAAGCTTTTGCCGATAAAGAGGAATTACTGATAAAACAGGCTGCTAACCTGCATGGGCAAAAGAAAGCGGGAGTGATTTTTGAAGCCGATGAGGTTATTACTTTACTGACCGCTGTTCTGAAAAATACACCTGCGGTTAGATCTAATCTGAGCTCGCGGCATCAATACGCACCAGGTGCATCTGCTCTCTACAAGGGGGATAAAGTTATACTGAACCTCGACAGAACGCGCTTGCCTGCAGAATGTATTGAAAGAATTGAAGCCATTTTAAAAGAACTGGGATCTACAGCTTCATAACATACCGAACGGTGGAGAATTTTAATTTCAGAAGTTCTTCACCATAACGACCCTTATTCTTTATTGGTTACCCTTTCTATATTTCCCTAATCATCCGCCATCAGTTATCTGGGACCGCGGTCCCACTTAGTCAATGTACCCATCGGCGCTCAGCCCGCTGGGATCGCGGTCCCACCTTTATCAATGCACCCACCGGCAGTCAGCCAGCTGACACCGTGGTCCCACTTAGTTAAAGCACCCATCGGCGGTCAGCCAGCTGGCACCGTGGCCCCACTTAATCAATACACCCACCGGCGGTCAGTCAGCTGGGACCGTGGTCCCACTTAGTTAATGCACCCATCGGCGGTCAGCCAGCTGGGACCGTGGTCCCACTTAGTTAATGCACCGAGCGGCGGTCAGCCAACTGGGACCGTGGTCCCACTTAGTTAATGCACCCATCGGCGGTCAGCCAGCTGGGACCGTGGTCCCACTTAGTTAATGCACCGAGCGGCGGTCAGCCAGCTGGGACCGTGGTACCACTTAGTTAATGCACCGAGCGGCGGTCAGCCAGCTGGGACCGTGGTCCCACTTAGTTAATGCACCGAGCGGCGGTCAGCCAGCTGGGACCGTGGCCCACTTAGTTAATGCACCCATCGGCGGTCAGCCAGCTGGGATCGCGGTCCCACCTAGTCAATGCATCCACCGTCGGTCAGCCTGCTGGGACCGTGGTCCCACATAATCAATGCTGCTACCGTTGTTCTGCCTGCTGGTACCGTGGTCCCATTTAATCAATGATCCCACTGCCAGTCGGTCAGCTCGGACCGTGGTCCTACATAATCAATGTTCCTACCGTCGGCCAGCCTGCTGGGACCGTGGTCCCATTTGAACATAATGCTGCTCACATTACCCTGCCGGCCTACACTCACCGTCAAATAAACGAAGGATATGGAAGCACTCCGCATCTGCAGGCCGGCAGTGAGTGATAAGATATTGCTCGGCAGGAAACAAATAATTTCCTCGGCGGCTATCCCTCCAGGCCGATCGGTCTCAGGAGTATCTGGCCCGTTACGTACAGTATTTCAGAGCTACGGGTTAGGAAAGGGGCTACGATGGCATGACCGACACAGTATATGCCAACCATCTAATAGGCGGAGGTAGCTATATTGATTATCCGTAAAAACGGAGGATAAAACCGGGAGAGGGCTGTATAACTGATCGCAATTACCTGAGTATCCATCATGAAGAAGCTATGACGTTTTCAATCTGAGGAGGGAAACTTAGCTTTTCTGCGTTGCAGCTCTGATTTGAACGCCTCAAGCTGACAGGTGTTGATTTTTATCCACTCATAGCTGGTCATACCGCCTCGAGAAAAAACCCGCACTCGCCATTCAGGATTTTCCCAGTTGGCAACACGCTGCACGTCTCCGATGCCGAAGTAGGAGAGTGGGTATATTCGAATATACTTATCCCATAGAATATAGATCACAGGTATGGAGATGATGGCCAGAGTTACCAAAGTTATCATTTGCATTCCTTTAATTTGCCAGAGTTATTGATAAAAGAGTGATACCCGGTTTTTTAAACGATAAGTTATTTTTCTTCTCATGGAAAGCTGGATGAGCTGTCCATAGCTCATCGATGAATAACTTTTCCTGTTTTGCATTTTCCCATCCTGGTGGCCATGCAAGCCAGACCCGGGCTGAGCCATGCCGGGTTAAAACCTGGCAACCGGTAACTCTTTCCAGCGGGTTGTATATGCCGGCGACAACATCTCCCGCTTCATCTGCCACTCAGGAGCAATACCTCTGCCGGCAAACCAGATCTTACCAAGCCCTGAGTGATTAATGCCATCGAGGACTTTCATCAGTTCATCACTGTGCGGCCGCGGCTGTATCTCATCGAACAGGTTCAGCTGAGAGACTCCGTTTGGACTGAAATCGTTCAGCATGACGCCGGCTTTTGCGTAACGATGGCCAGGTACCCAGATCCTGTCCAGCGCGTTAACCGCAGCAGCGATAATGTCCCGGGTATCGCGCGTTGGCGTACTCAGTTTTTCCGTCGAGATATTTCCGTAGTACGGCTCTTTGACGGCGAACGGCGAGGTTTTGATGAATGCGGAAATGTGCCGGCAGTACTGGCGCTCACCGCGCAGTTTTTCAGCTGCCCGCTCAGCGTACTGACATATGGCCTGGCGGAGCTCATCATAGGTGGTGATCCGCTGCCCGAAGCTGCGACTGCAGACGATCTGCTGTTTGGGCGGTGTTGCTTCCTCCAGCGAAATGCAGCTCTCTCCGTTCAGCTCCCGGACCGTTCGCTCGAGTACCACGTTAAAGTTTTTCCGGATGAACGTCGGGTTAGTCAGGGACAGCTGCAGCGCCGTGGTGATCCCCATCACTTTCAGTTTCTTCGCTATCCGGTTTCCAACCCCCCATATTTTTTCAACCGGCTGCAGGGATAGCAGCTTTGCCGTTCGCCGCGGATTGGCCGGAGTCAGCGCCAGCACGCCGCGGAATTGCGGCCACTCTTTTGATGCCCACTGCGCCGACTTCGCCAGCGTTTTTGTGGCGCCGATACCGACTCCGATCGTCAGACCGGTGCCATTGCGAACGTGCTCACGCAGCTGCGTGCCGAAGGCTTCCAGGTCCATACAGTGGCTGATACCGCTGACGTCCAGGAAGCATTCGTCGATGGAGTACTGCTCAACGCGGGGAGATAACTCTTCCAGCAGCGCAACCACGCGGTTACTGAGGCTCGCATAAAGCTCATAATTACTGGAGAACACGTACAGCTTCTCAGGGAACTGTGTGGCCTTCAGCTGGAACCACGGGGTGCCCATCTTGATGCCCAGTCGGCGTTTGGCTTCCGCGCTTCGGGCGATTACACAGCCATCGTTATTACTAAGGCAAACCACTGGTTTTCCTCGCAAATCAGGGCGAAACACCTTCTCGCAGCTGGCATAGAACGAATTCACGTCGGCCAGGGCGTACATCAGTCCGTATCCCGTGTTTTATGAATAAACGCGGTCACCACGCCAAATATCTGCAGCGTTTCCGGGTCCGGGTACAGGTTAGGATAAGCCGGGTTCATCGCCTGCAGGGCAGGGCGGGGGGTCAGCAGAAGCCGCTTGACGGTAAACTCCCCTTCAATCTCGGCAATAACGATATCGCCATGCCGGGGTTTTTCCGCTTTATCGACGACCATCAGATCGCCGGAGTACAGACCGATGTCCGTCATCGAGTTTCCGATGGCCCTGACGAAATAGGTCGAGTGGCGCCGGCGAATACAATACTCGTTGAGGTCCAGTTCTGATTCGGTGTAATCGGCTGCAGGGGAGGGGAAACCTGCCGCGCATCGTTCAGTGAAAAGCGGAAGAGTGAGTATTCCGGGGTTGAGTGCTGCAGATGTGAATTTCACCGTCTTGTTCCCTTTTACTGTACATATATACAGTAATTATTTTACCGGCTGCTTGTTTTTGCAAGCCTCTTTACGCCTCCCCACGCTAACCCCCTGCTGTGATGGCGAAAAAAAGTGTCATGTAACAAAAACGCATGCCAGGACGGCACTGACCCCGTTATCCTGTAATATACTAATATCAAATGAATTTCATTCCCGAAGAGGTCTTTATGTCACCCGGCTTCAGAAATGTTCTCCGGTTTGCCGGCGTCCCGGTCGACAGCAGTGAACCTGTACGCAGAAAATACGGCAGTCAACTGATTGGCATTGTCACCGTGTGCCTGCTTCCGCTTCTGGTGTTCGACGTCCCGCTGTGGATCTTCGTGGTGTCGCAGGTTATCTGGGGGGCGGGGGTTTATATCGGCCTGTCCCTGGTCGGAGGCAAGCCCCGGCCACGCTGATATTCTTTTCACTCTGCTCAAAAAAAGAACAGTTAACGCGACGCCTGCCTTATGGCTCTTCTCCGCCAGCTGCCTCCAGGTTATCCACAGAGTTAAACAGACGCTCTGTGGATAGCGGGTTCCCGAAAGTTTCTTCCGCCGTTCACCCGTTCTCCTGTGCGTCCGCTGCCGCACGGTGCCTGTGTGGGCGCCTTTACCTTTCCTGCCCGGTACTTCAGAAAATAATGATGTCGCGCTGCTCCGCATCGATGCCGCGCCTGGCGCGGGAATAGTCACTGCCCGGAGCCAGTGTGCCGCGCCCGGGCGGACACGGGACGGGCGGCTTTTCCGCTCCTGTCCGGCGTTGTTGTGATTTTACGCCATCCACTCGCCTTTTGAGGAGCGCCCTTCAAGCCGCTTTCGCGGCATAGCCTTGCCGTCGGAAAGCCTGACGGCTGCGGTATTCCACGGTCAGCTTGACCCGTTACCGGTCGCGGCGTACAGGCTCCGGGCAGCAGGGAACGGACGTCGTACCGACGTCCTCCTGGGTGCCCCCTGTCACCACGAGGTATCCTTATGTCCCGTTTTATCCTGGGTAACTGTATCGATATTATGGGCGGCTTTCCCGATCGCGCCGTCGATTTCATTCTGACCGATCCCCCGTACCTGGTCGGCTTCCGTGACCGCGCCGGCCGCACCCTTGCCGGGGACAAAACCGACGAGTGGCTCCAGCCTGCCTGCAATCAGATGTATCGCGTACTCAAAAAAGACGCGCTGATGGTCAGTTTTTACGGCTGGAACCGCGTCGATCGTTTTATGGCCGCATGGAAAAGCGCCGGGTTCAGCGTGGTCGGGCATCTGGTGTTCACCAAAACGTACTCGTCCAAATCCGCGTTTGTCGGCTACCGCCATGAATGCGCCTATATCCTGGCGAAAGGGCGCCCGCCGCTGCCGCAGGACTCGCTGCCGGACGTGCTGAGCTGGAAATACAGCGGCAACCGCCACCACCCGACCGAAAAACCCGTTACCAGCCTGCAACCTCTGATCGAGAGCTTCACACACCCGAACGCCATTGTTCTCGATCCGTTTGCCGGCTCAGGCTCCACCTGCGTGGCAGCCCTCCAGTCTGGGCGCCGTTACATCGGCATTGAACTGATGGAGCAGTACCACAAAGCGGGGATTGCCCGCCTGTCAGCGGTACAGCGCGCCATGCAGCGCCCGGCCGCCAACGACGTCTTTTATCCGGAGGCCGCGTAATGAACTACGGCGGACACGAAACCCTGCGCCGCGATATGGCCGGGCTGGCGAACAACCTGTGCGACCTGAAAACCACCCTCACTGTGCTGGAAGAAAAGTATCACTACCGGCATGACGGGCTGCCTGAACGGCTGGCTGGCATGAGTCTGCGGCGTATCAGCGAACTGCTGGACAAGGCATTCAATATCGCCCTGATGCTGGATGAAAGTTTTCAGGACTGACAGCGGGCGGCGGTGCCGCCCCACAGAATCAACGGAGAAAAAATATGTACGGAACCTGTGAAACCCTCTGCCGGTTGCTGAATGAGCACTATCCCGCAGAAACCCCGCTGAACCTGATTGTCTGGTCCCCGGAGGATATCGAAGCGCTGGCCGGCGGGATGGAATGTGTCGTTTCTGAACAGGACATAAAGGCGGTGCTGGAGCGCATGGACGCCATACCGGAAGACCAGCGGCTTGAGTCGGGTGTGTCTGCCGGTGCGGTGATGAGCCTGATCGAGGAAGTGAAAGAGGCCGTTGCGGGAGTCCTGGTGCCGGCTGACCTGCTCGAAACCCTGCTGACGACCGCCGAACAGGCGTTATGGCACAGGGAATGGGCCGCCCGGGATGATAACCATCCGGTGCCGGAAAGCGTGACCCGTCGCCTTTCTGATACGGCGAAAGTGCGCGCATTACTGAAAAACTGAAATCTGCACGCCGCCCGGGCGGCGTGTCATTAACCTGTTTCGAGGACGATACCATGCAGGAAACCACCACACTAAACGCCCTGGTGATGCGCCGCGCGCGTGATCTGATAGCTGATTATGGATGGCCTGACCATACCGATGTTGATCAGCGTGATCCGGTAAACAAACCCGGATGGATAAGCATGTATGTCCGTCTGGATGCGGCAAATATGGTTCATCTGCTTCCTTTGCTTTGTACCGGTGGCGTACCCGCAGAGCTGCAAACTGCCATGACAAAAATAGCCGGGACGCCCGCGCAGATTATTTTATCCGGCAGCCGTTATGCAGACGCACCACAGCTTCCGGAGGACGGGACACAAATATCCTTTCCCTGGGCCGGGGAATGGCTGACGGAGCCGGAAATTCACGCTGTAACCGATTGTCTGTTTCATGCCGTCCGGAATATCTCCCGGCAGGTTCGGGAGGATGCTCGCCGGATAGAGGCCGCGCTGACCACTCGCGGGGAAACGCTGTTTTACCGCCAGACACGAAATTTCCGTCTGGTTGTGAAAGAAAATGATATGCCCTGCTGGCTGGACGAGGATGACGACAATGTACCGGTGGTGCTTGATGCCATCCTCAACAAAGGCGCGCGCTACAGTGCCGTTGAGTTCTTTGTTATCAGCGACAAAGTGGATCAGATCCTGGCGTGTGGGCAGATGTGCGATGTGTTACGTACTCCGGGAGAGCCTCCGCGCCGGTGGATGGATTTAACCCTGCTACATGAGGTCATGGCAGAAGCGCGCGCAGAAATCACCCTTGTCTGCAATGCATTTTCAACAATCCGATCAGTGTAAGGAACCGCCGGGGGGAGGAAAGGGGAGTCCTTCCCTTTTTTGCCTGCCGGCGTAAGAGGACCAGTGCTAAAAGGATGTCCCCGTGCCGGCTCCGCGTTCACCCGGCCCGGTTTCCGGGCCTTATCGGTGAAAACCACTCTCTGATATCACTGTGGCGTATGCGGGCTGTGCCGTGCCTCCATCGTAGCCGGGCTGTCGCGAATGCAAGAGTGCGCTTCGCCGCGGCGGTCACCCGGTCCCTCCTTCCCGTCAGCCGGGTTCTTCCGGTCGTTCGCCCGCTCAGTTTTCACGGACTCACCCTTCAGCTCCCGCCTGCCGTGTGCGTCAGGCTGCGGCTTCCCTTGCGCCCCTGCATTCCCGACTGACCGCCCGTCTGTTATGGAGGCACGGCACCGCCCGGTGTCGCAGTCCATGTGATTACGGAGGTTTTTACCATGCAGTTGAAAACGCGCGCGGTCCTGAATGTTGAAGAGTCCGATCGACTTTCCTTCCTGCCGTACATGTTCGGCAATGATTTTATGATCGCGGAGTTACAGGTGTACGCCCTGGCGAAAAAACTGATGCCGGAGTATGAAGGTTGTTTCTGGTACTTCATTCGGCTGCCGGAAGGCGGTGGCTACATGATGCCGGATTGTGGGCGAGTACATCTGGTTCACACGGAAAACTGGTTCGATCGTACCGTCAGTGCCGACGCGGCGGGCATTATCCTGACCAGCATGGCTGTTAACCGTCGTCTGGCGGCCTGGCATGATTGCAATAACCCGGCCCTGACCCACCTTTACATGCTGCGTGATGCCCAGCTCTGGAATCACATTACCTTTCACCCGGAATGCAACGCCATTTACGCCGCGCTGGAATGATTAACGACCAGGATGGCATGTTTTCAGAGACTGAATAATACACGGCGGGGAAATCCCGCCGGTTAAGGATAATACGGATGAATATTGCGCCAGAATCCCGCGAAATACTGCGACAGTACAAAGCCCTGATAAATGCCCGCCGCCGTGATTCCGGCCAGCGGGAACTCACAACCGCGCAGGTCATGGATGAAATCTGCGAATATATGACCTGTCAGTGCGCCGTGTATCTCGGCGGTCATTTCATCTTACAGGGTGGAAAAGAACAGTAAGCAGGATGGCAGGCGTCGGGCAGGAGGGCGCCTGTCAGCCCGCGCGAAAACCCGGGCAGGCTGCGCCTGCCGGCGAGGCGTTTCGCCGCGCCTGCGGCGCCGCACACGCTCTCTCCGTTACTGGTCAATAAGATCGACGAAAGGGTATACTCTCCGCAAAGTTGTTTGTTAACCGGTAATGCCGATGTCAAAGTGGAATATCGCCTCTTTCTCAAAAGAAGATCAGGACAAAGTCTCCGTCGATAAAGCGGCCGCTGCCGTCGCATGGCTGGAGCGAATGAACAAGCCTGTTGTGTCCGAGCTCGCGGAGCGTGAACAGCCAGAGCATCTCCGTGAATATTTCCAGGATAGATTGCGTATTCACAGGCTGAACAGCCAGCAGCTGCCGCGCGCAAATGCACCTGAATATCAGAAGCCAGAAGAAGGTTAAGGAGAGTGGGCCAGTGGAGGGAAAAAGTATGCGTATGTCAGTCATGTTTGCTGTCGTTGCTCTGTTTACCGGGATTAACCTTTTGTATAACCCGTTTCAGCCTGTCCCCGCATTATGGGGGGCAACCCTGGCCGTTGCTTTTGTCCTGATAAACGTAGTGGCAGATAAAATGCGTCTCTGGACTGGCGTGGCATGGATTATCGTTGCCGGCATCGTCATGACGATGATGCTGAAGGGGAAAGAACCGGGTAACGAATTAAGAATGGTGATTAACGTTTTTGCTTTCCTGAGTTCAGCCTGGTACAGCGTTGCGCTGTACAGAAAAGAAAAACATTTTCGTTCCTGACGTGCCCGTTTGCGTAATTGTATGTGACCTCACTACCCGTTTGCATTTTACTTGACCTTCGCCAACAAAATGCAACCAGGTTGACAGGCAGCTAAGAGCGAAAAACGGACCTTCAAATCCGAACCGGTTCGATTGATTAACCTTGGCTGTCAGTCAAGCCATCGTTAACATGAATCCGATCGAAAATTCCTTATCGCATTTTTTACAAATACGCAGTGTCAAGAAAGACAGATTCTGGCTCATGACAAGTAGAGTGGTTCATTTGTATAAAGAGACTTCGCCTTCAGGACGCGTTTTGAACCTGCGATGCATCCACAGGTATTGCTCAGGAGCACGGAGAATTTCATGCTCGATGATCTTATTCATATAAGCCGCTGCGGCGACCTTGTCTTCCCCTGGATAGCCTGACAACGGATTGCTGATATACATGTGATAACCTTTTTTATCGCTACGTCGAATCATGCTAAGTGTGATTAAGTGTGCACCAGCGAGCTTTGACAGAGCATACGTTCCGTTCGTCGTTGCTGCTTTTTTTACCGAGAAAAAAGGTGCAAAAACGCTTCCTTTAGACCCATAATCCTGGTCTGGTGCAAACCAAACGGCTTCACCAGCTTTTAGCGCATGAACAAAACCAGATAAATTACGGCGATTAATCATAGCTTTATTTGAACGCATACGCCCTTTTGTCTGTACCCATTCCATTAATGGATCATTGTGTGGGCGATACGTTGCCATCATAGGATGACATAACCCCATTACCCTTCCACACAACTCAAGGGACATAAAATGAATCCCGACAACCATTACTCCTCTTGTCGCGCCGGTCAGGTTTTCAAGCCCTTCAACATCAAACCATTTTTTGACTCTCGCATCGCTCCAGAACCAGGCCATTCCTGTTTCCATCAGTCCCAGCCCAAGAGAAACAAAGTTTTTATTAACCATCTGGCTCCGGGCAAACGGTGTCATCTCGGGGAAGCACAGTTCGATATTTCTAATCGCAATTCCTTCCCGACGTTTCAGAAAGGGTCTGGATATTTTTCCAAGGCCAGAACCCAGAATATGTAAAACCGGGTAAGGAAGCTGAACGAGAAGCCACAGCAGACCCAAACCAGACCAGGTAAGCCAGTGGCGAGGATGAAGTAAATTATGAGTAAACGTCTGTGCCATAAATTTCCTTAATGCTAATGAAGGTTATAACGCAAAAGGAAAACAATGAGGCAATTCGTCTTTAGCGATACATTTTGTTTTAGACAATTTAAACCCATCTAAATTCAGAGAAAATAATTTTGAAATGCCTGGTAAAGGATTTAAAGAGCCAGGATGAATTGTAAGCCAGCAAATTTATTCTGTTATAAATCCATGGTTTTATCATTGATACTCAAGAAATTGTCTTCTTGATTCATCATCATCAAGGTACTCAAAAGAAAGAAGCCGAATTTTGGTAAGTTTATAAAACCACTCGCAATCGTTTCGTTGAATACTTTCGCCTGGTTTGAAACATATCCCTGAAGCCACCCGGATAATCGCATATTTACCATTACTAAACCTGACCCGGTGAATACAGAAAGGTTGGCCAGCCTGTCCGTGACAGCTGTTCGACAGGATATGCCCTTCAATAAAAACAGATTTTTTAGATTTCATTATCATACCCTCGACAACTGCAGTACAGGAGAAATGTTGTCATTTCCCGACATCACTGTCGTTAAGTGGCAGAAGCTGATCAGCCGCCGATACACCAGCATTCTGAAGGCCTGAACAACAGTCCGCAGGCAGGGCACTCAAGAACCGCATCTTTTCTTAGTTTACCTGCTTTCTGATCGGCTCTGTGTGCGCATACCGGGCAGGCAACATGAACCGGTCTTTCTTTAAAATACCTGAGCCCATTTGTATAAGACATAAATAATTCTCTGAGGAATAGAGTGATTATTATACGCTTTAATAGAAAAATAACTGGCATAAGTTATGTTAAGTTGTGTCTGAATCAGGATATCAGATATTGAAAATTGAACATCTTATTTATGATACACTACCCTTCCGTGAGAAATTTAAGATGAAATCAGAAGACACCCTTGACTGGTATCCGGCACAACTACCGCCTGTGAAAATTATTCTTGGCGAAGCCGTGCTGGCTGTGGGTAAACAGGGCCGACCGATTAATACCCGCACCTTGCTGGAATACCTTCAGGTCATGCAGGACAAACAAAAAAGGCGGGATGACAAAATCGCCATGCAGACTGCGATTGATGTTCTCAGGGATAATCAGCGCATTAACGGCAGACGTTAATGCACCTCCGGGATCAGTGTCAGTTCTGAATGATCTCAACCGTATGGTTTTGTCCATCATCCTTCAGCGGTATTCTGTCATCAGGGAGGAGAACACCATCCAGCGTCACGCAATATTCTGCATCGCCGCGTGAAACACTAATCTGATAATGGCTTTCACCATATTGATATGCCATAGAAAAAGACGACCACTCATCCGGTAACCTGGCATGAACACTAAAGTCAGTGCCGGAACGTTTTATCCCCAGTAATTCCTCGGTAAGTAAACGCCAGGCCCAGCCTGCGGAACCGGTATACCAGCTCCACCCTGCACGTCCGGTATGGGGAGCGACGCTGTAGACATCAGCACTCATGACATAAGGCTCAGCTTTATAAATCCCGACAGAGTCCGCATTCAGGGTATGATTTATAGGGTTGAGCATTGACCAGAGTTGCCAGGCTCGTCCGGCATTCCCCATTCGGGCAAAGGCCATCACTGCCCAGATGGCGCCATGCGTATACTGCCCTCCGTTTTCCCGCACGCCGGGCAGGTACCCCTGTATGTAGCCCGGATTTGGACCGTGTCCGTCGAAAGGAGGCGTTAACAGTTTGATCAGCCCTCCTTCGTTATCCACAAGGTGCTTATCCAGCGCCTGCATGGCCTTTGCGCACCGTCCCGGGCTCGCGGCGCCGGACAATACAGACCAGCTCTGCGCAATCGCATCAATCCGGCAGTCCTGTGAGGTTTTCGATCCCAGGGGAGTACCATCGTCAAAATACCCGCGCCGGTACCATTCCCCATCCCAGGCGTGGGCTTCGAGATTACTTTGCAGGCGCAGAGCCTGTGAACGGCACATCGCGGCGACGCTTTCATCCAGCCTGCGCTCCGCCAGCGCTGCAAACCGCTGCAAAATGTCGTACAGGAAGAAGCCCAGCCAGACGCTTTCACCTTTGCCTTCGATACCCACCCGGTTCATCCCGTCATTCCAGTCACCAGCCCCCATCAGCGGCAGGCCATGCTCCCCGAAGCGAAGTCCATAGTGAATAGCTTTGACGCAGTGTAACCAGAGTGTCTCTTCGGTGCCGCTGATGACCGGCGTGTCATAGACAGACTCTTCACCAGGCTGAAGCGAGCGTCCCTCCAGATAAGGAATGCGTATTTCCAGTGCATCCATATCCCCCGTCGTTTCAACATAGTGGCAAACAGCAAGCGGCAGCCAAAGATAGTCATCGGAACAGCGGGTACGCACACCGTTGCCGTGAGGCGGGTGCCACCAGTGCTGCACATCCCCCTCGATAAACTGCCGTGATGCACAGAGTATTATCTGTTCACGCATCCGGTCCGGAGCAGCGTGGCTCAGAGCCAGCGTATCCTGCAGCTGATCGCGAAAACCAAATGCACCGCCAGACTGATAGTAGCCACTCCGGGCCATAAGACGGCAGGCGACCGTCTGATACAACAGCCAGCCATTAACCAGTAAATTTACGGACGTGTCGGGGGTGTTAACTACGATTTTATCGAGAACATTGTGCCAGTGATTATGAATCCGGTTCAGCTCCTGGCGGACCGTATCCTCGTTCATGTAGCGGGCCAGCGTCTCCTGAGCACAAACATCATTCTCCTCTGCACCGAGGATAAAAATAAACGTCCTCTGGTCCCCGTCAATTAATGTAACCGCCGATTGCACCGCTCCGCAGGGATCCAGACCGGCCCCCGTCTTACCAGAAAGCTTTTGCAGTTTCATAGCCGAAGGGGCGTGAAGGGAACCATTACGGCCAATAAACTCCCGGCGGTCCCCTGTCAGAGAACAGTCATTACCGCTGACGGCAAAAAATGCAGTTCGGCCGCCACCATTATCACCATAAAAGTTATTCGCAAGTATCCCGCAGCCGCCGGGCGTTCTGGCCACATGTGTCACAATGTGAGGGGCTGAGCGCGTTCGTGTTTCTCCGAGCGTCCACTCTACATAGCCTGTGACGGAAAGTTGACGTGTCCGTCCCGAAGAGTTACTGAGCGTCAGGAGCACCAGTTTAACCGGATCTTCTTCAGCAACCAGGACCGTCAACTCGCTGTCTATACCACTCTCACGATGGGCAAAAACGCTGTAGCCAAAACCATGGCGGGTCAGGTAATCACCGTGTCCGCGAACAGGTAAAGCCGTCGGCGACCAGCACTCCCCGCTCTCTTCATCGCGCAGGTAAAATGCCTCGCCGCTGCGATCGCTCACCGGATCGTTCTCCCACGGCGTCAACCGGTATTCATGGGCATTCTCATACCAGGTATAGGCCTGCCCTGCCTCTGAGATCACACTGCCAAAACGAGAATTTGCCAGTATGTTCGACCAGGGAGCCGGTGTAAGCGCATTTTCCCGAAGGACGATCTGATACTCCCGCCCATCCTGAGAAAATCCACCGTATCCGTTGAAATGGCATAACTGACTGGTATCAGGGCTCCAGTCCGTATGTTGATTACGCTCGCGCACAGCACGCGGAATGAATGCCCTTGCCGGCGATTTCAGGGTATGAATACGCTGGTTAAGCTGCTCATTAATACCCCCTGCGCGGTCATCAATATAAAGACAGGCCACGCTCATCAAAAGCAACTTATCCTCAGCGGAGAGATGCTCACCGTTGCGGACAAAAAGCCCGCCTTTTTTATCCAGTAGACTGGCTTCAGACCCGGCATAAATTAACTCCATAACCTGATTTTGTAATCCCTGCTGGTAGCCGCCGGGGCTGTTATTCAGGATAACTAAATCAACATCCAGCCCTTTCTGTCTCCAGTAACGGTGTGCCTGAATCAGTGTGGTCACTGAGGTGATACTTTCCTCGCTGGTTATACTCAGCAGCACTATCGGCAGATCCCCTGAAATTGCCCAGCCCCACAGTCCGGACTGGCCACGCCGGTTGCGGCCGATCGCCTGGCCTTCGGCGCGCAGCTCCTGGACAGGGTAAAGCACAGCGCTGGCGAGACTATTGAACAACGTGGCATCATCTTCACTGGCGTTCATCTGGCGCAATACCACCAGACTGTGAGACCAGGCCAGTTCAAAGACGCGATCGGCGATAGGGTAATCGCGATATTTCTCCAGCAACGCCAGGCTCTGCTGACGGGTCTCGCTGATGCCATAAATGATATCAATCGTAACCGGCTGCCCCGGCTGCAGAATAATGGCGTTGCGAATTGCCAGTATCGGATCCAGCACCGAGCCCGACGTGTTGCCTAGCATCCCTCCCGTCTCTATTGCCTGTGCATTCGCAGGGTTTCTGCCACGTCCAATAAACCTTGCCCTGTCCGTTTCAAACGACACGTTATGTCGGTTATCGCCGTGCACCACCATCATGTGAA
Organism: Klebsiella grimontii; assembly: GCF_042137965.1. Lineage (NCBI taxonomy): Bacteria > Pseudomonadati > Pseudomonadota > Gammaproteobacteria > Enterobacterales > Enterobacteriaceae > Klebsiella > Klebsiella grimontii. The sequence continues at coordinate 148,875 of NZ_CP169722.1, read as the reverse complement.
ACAGGCAAGGGCCCGGTTCATTCGGTGAGCGCGGGCGCCGGTGGCAAAGAATAGCGTCACGCTCAGGAGCCAGCTCAGTCTGAATAAACAAATTGCTGAATGCCGGGTGTGCCAGATCGCTGGCATCAGGTGCCAGTACCACTTCAGCATAGGTTGTCAGCTCCAGAGAGCGAGGCTTGCGACCACGATGAATCAGTGTGAGCCGTCGCAATTCAACATCATCCTCCGGAGAGATCACCACCTGAGTTTTGACGCTGAGTCCCCCTAAGCTGCGTCTGAATTCTGCCCCCGCATCGGTGAACAACACTTCCTCGTCTTGTCCGCTGGTGTAGCCTGTTGGTTGCCAGGTATTGCTCCACACATCTCCCGTCTGGGTATCGCGGATGTAGCAGAATGCTCCCCAGTTATCACGGGTGGTATCACTGCGCCAGCGCGTTAGTGCAATATCATTCCAGCGACTGTAACCGCCGCCGCCCGCGGTCAACATCAGATGATAATGGCCGTTGGACAGGAGTTGAATATCCGGGGCGGGGGTATCCACGCTATAGAAAATACGGGGTTCATAGCGAACGGGTTTGACCATGCCCTCATGAGATTCAAAATGACGGCGCGGACTGTACAGATCGACCGCATCCGGCACGCGCTCCTGTAACAGCAGACTCGCTGACCGGAATACCGTACTGGACATAAAGCGTTCAGTCATGGGGGCATCAAGCAGCACATGAGCCAGCGCCTGAAATGCCATACCCTGGTGATGCGCCATCCAGGACTGTACCACCGCATAGAGCTGACCGGTTGCAAGACGTGAGGGGGTATAGTCCAGCGCTTCATAAAAACCGTATTCTCCGCATGCACCATTTTTTTGCAGCCTGAACAGGTTCTCACAGGCTTTCTGCGGGGAAACCATCAGCGCCAGCAGCGTGGCGTAAGGAGCGACAACCATGTCATCGGCAAGCCCCCTGCGTAGACCGAGCCCCGGTACGCCAAATGCCTGATACTGATAATTATGCTGAACATCAAAAGCATGATAGCCAGACTCTGAAACACCCCATGGTACCCCGCGTTCTTTCCCCCAGTGAATCTGGCGCATAACCGCCGACTGACTCATTTCATCGAGCAGGCTGCCGGGCCAGGTGGGCATCACCAGATTCGGCATCAGATATTCAAACATCGATCCGCTCCATGACATCAGGGCAGTTTCATTATCAATCGTGGTAAACAATCGACCCAGCGCGTACCAGCTTTTAAGAGGCAGCTGATTAGTCGCAATGGCAAGAAAACTGGTCAGGCGGATTTCAGACGGCAGGAGATCGTAGTGGCTTTTGTCAGGCATATTGGTGTCACAGTTATAACCGACGCTGAGCAGACTGGTTGCTTCACTGTACAGAAAGGCGAAATCCATCCGGGCATGCTCATCCAGCCGCTGTTCCAGCTCGGTGATAATATTGAGTCGCATTCGGGCCTGCTCCGCCACTGACGCCGGAGGCGTTCCTGTACCGGTTAATGTCGGACGGGCAAGCTCGCTCAGCGTCGGCAGCGTCTGTTCATTCCAGGATGCAGGCAACCAGCCAAGCAACAGAGACCACTCATGGCAAAGCTGAACCAGTTGATGCTCCAGATGTCCAGCCCAGCGCATCTGAAGAGGAGATCCCTGATGACATGCGCTGGTCAGATGGTTGCACTGGGTGCGCATGCTTTTCAGTTCGCTGAAAAGCGCCTGCGGAGAGAGCGACACCGCGTTCAGGCAATGCTTGCGCAGCAGTCTCAGGCTGTCAGGTGGGTTCTTACCCCACTGTTTTTCCAGAATATCCAGCGTATCGTTCAGTCCTGCCAGTATCTGTTGGTTGCTTAAAACAGGCTGATGACGCATGGCGGACAGGCCTGCACGCAGGGTCAATAAATGCCCGGCCATATTGCCGCTGTCGACGCTGGAGATATAGCGTGGACTTAGGGGGGCCAGCGTACGGGTGTCATACCAGTTGTAGAGATGGCCCCGGTAGTGCTCCATTTTATCCATCGTGTCGAGCGTGAGCGACACGCGCCGGAGCACCTCTCCGCCGGGCAGGTAGCCAAAGTCCCATGCCGTCAGGTTAGCCATAAGTGAAAGACCAATATTGGTAGGAGAAGTTCGGTGTGCCACCGTCGGTTGTGGTATTTCCTGATAATTATCAGGCGGAAGCCAGTTCTCTTTTGCTGTGGCAAATGTTTCAAAAAAAGCCCAGATTTCACGGCTTGTCTGGCGTAACAGCTGTTTTTGTTCCTGATTAGGCGAAAAAACCTTACGCACGGGCTGGCGACTCAGCCAGCTCATCAGCAGCGGTGCCACACACCATACCAAACCGATCGGTAACGCAATCCCCAGCAGCTGTGGGGCAAATTGTCCGGTCAGTATTGTCAGCGCCACGCCACCGGCAACGTTCAGCCACATCGCCTGATAAAAACGTGCAACAGTGGGTCTGGCCTGACTGCTGTCCTGGCTGTGGCTGACCCACTGGCTGAGGTGACGCCTGCTTATCCCCAGTCGCCATAGCGTCACGGCGATCGCTTTCAGCGAATATCCGGCTTCGTGCGGCAGTATCGCAAAATTAAGGCTGATACCTGACAGACGCTTTAGCGCGCCCGCCCCCACCATTAACAGATGCGGCTTCACGCGGCGACGCAGAGGTTTATGCAGAAGGTCGTGGCTAATGCAGAGGATGGCTGGCAACAGCCATATCAGCAACAGTATGCCCAGCCAGTAAACCGGGTTGGGTACCCAAAGCAGAGCGAAGAACAGCAATATCAGTAAGGAGGGGGCGACCAGACTGCGACGTAGATTATCGAGTAATTTCCAGTAAGAAAGCGCGGTCAGCGGATTCCTGACCCGGGTTCCATCGGCTTTTCTGACGCGTGGTTTTAGCCAGTTAAGCAGTTGCCAGTCACCCCGGATCCAGCGTGAACGTCGTGCAACATCCGACAGATAATTATTAGGGTACTGTTCGTACAGTAACACCTCGCTCAGCAGACCCGAACGTGCATAGCATCCTTCAAGCAGATCGTGGCTGAGTACCAGATTTTCCGGGCAGATGTTGGTAGTGGCCTGCATAAAAATATCAACATCGTAAATCCCTTTGCCCACAAACGAGCCTTCCCCAAAGAGATCCTGATAAATATCCGAAGACATCATCGAATAAGGGTTATTGCCCGGTACGCTGCTGCGCAGGGCTGCGTAACGCCCCTGACCGTTGCGTGGTATCTCCTCCGCAAGACCGGGCTGTAAAATACCGAATCCTTTGACAACCCTCTGGCGTACCGGATCATACTCAGGCGTATTCAGCGGATGCGCCATCGTCGCGACGAGTTTGTGTGCCGTATCGCGCGGGAGCACCGTATCGCTGTCCAGGGTAATGACGTATTTTATGTGACCCGGTAAAAGGTGGGCAGGCATCTCTGCAACGCTGACGAATTGCGTTCCGGGATGGCGCAACCAGCTGTTCAGTAACGCCAGTTTTCCCCGCTTGCGTTCATAGCCCATCCACGCTCCTTCCGAGGGGTTCCATTCAGGCTGGCGATGTAACAGATAAAAACGTGGTCGGCCGGAGGGGTAGCGGCGATTAAGCGCCTGCGTATCGGCGATAGCCTGTCTGAGCAGCGCGTGACTTTCCGGCGAGGGTTCATTTTCAGAATCAGCAAAATCAGTGAGCAGCGCGAACCTGAGATTTTCGTTTTCATTCCCCAACCAGCAGACTTCAAGACTGGTGAGGAGCTGGCTGAAACTTTCGTGGCTGGTCAACATGCAGGGAATGACTAACATGGTGGCACTGTCAGCGGGAATACCGGCTGAAAAATCCATCCCCGGTAAGGGTCGAGGAACGCGAAAACGGGTGGTTGCATCACTGAGCAAATCGCTCATTAACTGAGTTAATGCGATAATCAGAGGTAATATCACCGCGATCAATAGCCAGTCTGCGCCCTGCATGGCGGTTTCGTGCAATATTGCTGCGGTCGCTGCGGTTGTCAGCAACGCCAGGCTTCCAAGCCATGACAGCAGGGTTATTCTGTTGAAACTGTGCCGCAAGCGTATGAGCCTTGAGGCGTCTGCCAGGAGATGAATATCCAGCGCCTGTCGACCTTCGCCCGCAAGATAATAACCAACATGATGTTCCGGTGTATCGGGCGCTTTTTCCTCTGAAAGCGCCAGCACCTTCTCAGCAACCTCAGGCTCGCTGAGACCGCTGTCCCTGGCCAGAACCTCAACTACGTGCCGGTAATGATCCCGGGTATTGAAGTGCATCCGGGGATAGATGCCGGCAGGATCATTGCGTAATGCCTGTTCGACAACGCTTATCGTTTCGGCGAAATCAGCCCAGTCCGTTTCACTCAATAAACGCAGGCCCGCGATGCTGTTACTGACGGACAGCTGGCTGGCGGCAAGCTGCTGATTGAAACTATGTATGAGAACGTCAGTGGTGATCCCCTGTTCCCGAAGGCACTGATCAACCCAGGTCAGAGGTAACGACAGCGCGTTGCCATGCCCCTGCAGGCGCCGCACCAGCTCTGCGACAAACGCACTGGTTAACGGAGGTCGGGAGCGCGCCATATCGGCAACCACCATGATTAAATCACCAGGCGCACTCTCTGCGCATTCGACAATCCTTGTTATCCACGTATCAGCAAGGTTTCTGTCCTGCTGCGCTTTTATCACTTCCATACTGATACGACGAAGATTTTCAATCAGCGCAAGGCGCAGCATTCCCGGTAACGCCCAGACTTCACCCAGCGTCAGCGGCGTCACCTGTTGATAGGCAGTGAGATAGCTGGTCAGGCTGGCGGCATCCCAGCGGCCATCGCCGTGAGCAATGGCCTCTGATGCAATATGATAAATTCGTGGGCAATTCAACGGCGATACAAGCGACGGAAGACCTTTGCCAAAGCTTTTCGGCAGATGCTGGCGGACAGTGCGGATTTGTTCCTCAATCAGATAATAATTGTCCAGCAGCCATTCACCGGCGGGCATGATACTGGTCTTTTTACCCGCGTTAAGCTCATAGCAGTTTTGGGTAATGACGGCCTCATTGTCGCCAAGCCGTTTCAGAAGATAATAAGGATGCCTATCCGGTGATACTTTATGAGTTCGCGCCAGCTTCTGGCCGTAGCGTTCCATCTGGACGGTCGAAAAGAGTTCTGACCGCGGCGAGCTTTCACCGGCAGGATCGTTCGCCGAAAACGTTATGTTTTCGGCAGCATTCTTCGGAATACGGGAGCGGTTAAACCACGCTCTGGGGATCATTTTCATAGCATTGCTCTGATGCAACGTTAGCGCGCAGGAGCAGTTGCGAAATCAGTTCAGAAACGTTCTCTCAGGATGGGCGTCAGGCATCAGGGATTTAACAGCTGCCGGAATCTAACATAAGTATAGGACATGAGCTCTGTTCTGCGGTTTTGGTCGAGCTAGCGTCGGGAGATAAACAGAGCCTTACATCCGGGGCAAAGCATGGTCTGGTTGAGCCGGATTTTTGACAACGGTTGTACTGATTTTAAGCCACAAACAGGACAGGCAGCAGTGGCAGTAGACGCACTGCTGAAGAATTTCATTGCGTAATTGATAACAGACATAACCATTAACCTTTCAATGAATGAGCTTCACCGTACCACATATGGTTAAGTTTTAATCTATCTATTTTGACACACTGAAAATCAGGAAAGATAAATGTTCGCAGCCACAGGCCCCCTGAGACCGTTTATCCGGCAAAATTCTATGCGCCTTCCAAGGATGAGTAATTCTGATTCGCGGGAGTTAACGGCTGAAATGTGAAGCAGAACGTCTTTTCTTCCATCAGATGGGATGATGAGGCCTTTACCACTAAGAATATCAAAGCTTTTGACAATTCCTGTCATTTTATGGGACAAGTCAATTCCTTATTGAAAACACGTAAAGACTATACATTGAAAATGGCATTCAGCCACTTTTATTTTCCCTACAGGACCTCTGGACGGCTAAAAGATAATTTGCTTATATCGATTCCCTGTGCCTTAATGAATCCCATCAGTTCGATGTACTAATGAAAGTTAGAAATTTTCCGGGCAGTTCTCATTACCAGGCGCTATCGTTGATATCCCCTCTTTTGAGTCCATATGTTTAATCCTATACGTTTACTATCAATACAATCATGTATAACGGAGTCAGTATGACCTCTAGAATTATGGGCCTGGTTAAATGGTTTAACGAAGACAAAGGTTTTGGCTTCATCTCTCCTCTTGATGGCAGCAAAGATATCTTTGTCCATTTGTCTGCACTTGATGGCGACAACTTTAAAACTTTATTTGAAGGTCAGAAAGTTGAATTCGCCATTCACCGCGGAGACAAGGGTCCTGCTGCTGCAAACGTAACACTTTGCGATAAATAAATCATTGTGGGTCTGCGATAACTATAAAGGATTATTCCTGAGTAGACAGATCCATAACTTAAATCAGATGAAAGTCGTTTATTCATAATATCTGATCAGCATATTTTTCAAAATTATGAGTATGCTAACCGATGTGATGAAGTGCAGTACTACTGCATAAAAAGTCTAAAAGCACAAACTAACCACATGTTAAATAAGAAGTGCGTAATGGCATTGACCTTAATGGCATCTGCCAGTTAATATCCACGAGAGAACAGGGTAATAGAATATGATTAAAGTCCTTGTTTTCTTTAATGCTGAATCCTGTAAAGTCATGACCGTTCTGGAAGGTATATCCTCTATCAGGCAGGAATATCCAAACGGTGAAGAAACACATCTTCGGATTATGTCTGCAGGTTTTCCTTCCTTAACTGGCGATCATGGTATTGTTTACGTGGCTACTGACAGGGAGTTAACGTCACAGGAGATACTTGATGCGGCCAGGAAATATTTATAGCATTTTTGTCATGCTCTCTGCTCCACGTTTAATTGCATGCTTACCCTATTTATCAGAATCGAACAAAAATGAGTTGAAAACATTTATGGCCTGCTAACAGCAGGCTTTTTTTTTACATTACACTTTTTTAGAAACACCTCTATAAAGAAAAAGTAATTCGCTACCTTCTGACAAAATGCAGGTGTCTCTCCCCTGCGTGCCATCTTGCCATTTGTGAAAAACCTTGCTAAGTGGCGGCGCTGTCTCTCCTCATTTTAAATCTCATCAGGTGTGACTGAAGCAATAAGTTATGAGGATATAAAAAGGCTCTCCGGATGACTCCTGGCATCATAGTTTTAAGTACCTTCAAAAACGCATGGACATTTCGTAGGAGTTGTAATTTAGTTCTTACACATTCTTCTTAATTTTTTCTTGCGACAAGAGATTTATATAAGTAGTCTAAACCTCGTTAATAACAATATGTCCCAATCGCATTAAAATGCTCAGTAAGAAAAATCGGGTCGATGAGCAACCGTCGACATTGGTATTTGCTGAACAACGAAAAAACTTTAAAAGGTCTCTTTATGTCAGATGCTCTAACACAGTTAAACAATATCCGTACCTTACGTTCTCAGACTCGTGAAATGTCATTAGATGTACTGGAAGATGTTCTGGAAAAGTTTAAAATTATTCTTATAGAACGACGAGAAGAAGAGACATTACGTCTTGCAAATGAAAGTCAGCGCCGCGATAAACTGGAAACACTTCGTCAGATGATGCTTGATGAGGGTATCGACCCCTCCGAACTTTTAGCTGCTATTGGCTCTCCGGGTAAGGCTAAAAGGACGCGCTCCCCCCGCCCCGCGAAGTATCGATATACTAACGAAACTGGAGAGTCAAAAACATGGTCAGGTCAGGGGCGAATGCCGAAGCGGATCTCAAATCTGATTGCTGAAGGTGGGGAATTAAAAGATTTTGAAATCAGCTAAAAAGAGCCGGGTAAAACCCGGCTCTTTTTTGTAAATGCCGCAAGTTGCCTTAGAGAATAGTCGAGAAACATTTAGTTCCGTCGATGTAGCCGAGGCCTGTTTAAAATCACAGTGCTGCTTAAGGGAGAAACCGGTTATCTTGCAGATCGCTACAGCGAGTGAAAAGAGAGCCATCAGGAGCTTTCATTCCGAGTCAATCAGGACAAAAAATAACGTATGTTCTTCGTGAATCCATACTGCATGAGCTTAACAACGTCTGCCATTGGCACACAGCTGCCGGTCACGCAATGCCATGACTCCCCCTCAGCATCAGTGGCGATTTTTTGTTGGCGATGGACAAATAAAATGCAAACGGGTGGTCAAGTGAATGCAAATACCCACCCGTTTTCGCAACGGGCGTCCGGGCGGGCTGTCATGCTTCGCACAGAGCCAGCTGCGCTGTCTCTGCCCGGCCCCTCCGGGGCAGCGGGTTTCCATCCCATGACGCAACATCAACGGCGGCTTACAGCCTCCGTGCCGGAGGCGTCGCCCTGTCGCGCCGTAGCCTGCGCTCCCTGCACCCCGGCGAAAACCAACGGCCGCCGGGCTGTAAGGGGCACCGCCGTTTCGCGTGCCGCGCTCCGACGTTGCGGCGGGTCCCTGCTCTGTTCCGCTCCTGGTGCATCACCCCTTTAAGCCCCTTTCGCCTGGGCTGAGACAACCACAACCCGCCTGGCTGTCCAGGGACGGCGTGGCCTTTCGCAATAAATTTTTCCCGGCCATTCCGCTTCGCGCCATTAGACCGAAAAAAATTTCCCGCTCACCCCGGACATCTGCACCGGGCCGTGCTCGTTGACGCCCTTGCGGCGAAGGTTCTCAAACGGGTGAAGTTTATACCATCGGGAATATCGCAGCCGGTTCCCGCAAACGTCAAAACCGCGGCTCCCGAAACTCAACGGGTGATGTTCTTTAAAAATCAGGAAAAAACGAGGCTGGTTAAAGGAGGCAGGAGAAGCAGACAACGAACCGCAGAAATGAAAAAAGCAGGGGAGCCCCTGCTTGATCCACGCCGTACAAATCGCGCTAACGGTTTTTACGGCTTCATTAACTACCAGAAGGAGTTAACGTAATGAACATGACCATTCTTTCACCTTCCGCAGAGGCTGTAAAGCCCCGTCGGCATCCGCGCATTTCCCGTGCCGAGATCCCCGCGCCGGAGATTGACCCCGCGTTAAAAGCTTTTGGCCGCCATATCGCCAGAAGTCACCGCAAGGGGCGCGGCGTTCATATCCCCGCGATGAAAAACGCCGCTTTCGGACAGCTGCTCCGCACCCTTGAACTGAAACGCGCATTTAACTGATGAGGTGAGCCGCCCCGCGAGGGGCGGCAACTGCAGGAAGGAGAAAAATCATGACTCAGGCTTTAGCACAGGCACTTAGTGCCGAAACCATCCCGCAAACCGATGCTGAAGAAGGTATCGGCCAGGCGTACCGGGGGACCTATTCCCCGGATGATAACAAGCTACGGCTTTATGCCTCGCTGCGCCTCGATGAAGAAACCTATAAGAAAGTGCACGATGCGGGGTTCCGGTGGGCGCCGAAACAGGGGCTGTTTGTTGCGCCAGCCTGGACGCCGGGTCGCGAGGATGTATTACTGTCCCTCGCCGGCTATATCGAGGACGAAGACAGCACGCTTTTTGACCGTCAGGAGCAACGCGCGGAACGCTTTAACGACTACAGCGATAAACGCGCCGGTGAATCTGAGCAGGTGCTTTCACATGTCGATGCGCTGGCATCCTCGATCCCCTTCGGCCAGCCGATTCTGGTTGGCCATCACAGCGAACGTCGGGCGCGTCGTGATGCGCAACGCATCGAAAACGGCATGAAGCGCGCGGTGATGCTGTTTGAACGCGCGGAATACTGGGAGGAACGCGCAGAGGCCTCACTACGTCACGCGAAATACAAAGAGCGTCCGGATGTACGTTACCGGCGTATCAAAAAGCTCGAGGCGGAATTACGCAAGGCAGAAAAGAACATCGCCGGGGAGCAGAAATTTATGACGATGTGGCGTGGCGAAACGCTCGATCTGAACAAGGCGCGGCTTATCAGTAACTATGACCACATTTCGGCCTGTTTCTCGCTCGATAAATACCCCCGCCCGGCACAGAGAAGCCAGTATGAAGGCCGGATGTCCCTGCATTCCGCGCTGGCAGAGGAAATCATTTCCTTTGAACAGGCCCGCGATATAGCGGTTCGTTGTCACGAACGCTCGATCCGCCATCAGCAACGCTGGGTTAATCATTACCAGAACCGCCTGGCCTACGAACGCGCGATGCTCAATGAAAGCGGCGGCGTCGTCACACGGACACAGGAATTTGCGCCTGGCGGTCAGGTGAAAAGCCGGGGCGAGTGGTTAACCATCATCCGCATCAACACGAGTCATGGTCAGGTGAGCTCGGTGGAAACGCCGTGTTACCGCTTTCTGGGGTATGGGGGAACCATGAAACTGACCCCGGATCGCATCACCGACTATAAAGCGCCGTCAGCCGAAGAGGTCAGCACCGCGAAACAGGCCGCAAAACGTCCACCGATCGTCAACTATCCGGGGGAGGGTTTCCGGGAGATGACAAAAGCCGAATGGGCCAAAATGCCGGGGGATTATAAGGCTGTCCGGGGCATGGCCGAAAATGAGACACACGGGGCGTACCGCTTCCGCCGCTGTATGACTCACGGTTGTACGCTGGTGAATGTCTATATCACCGACATGAAAACGGTACAAATTCCGCAAAAATAGCAAACAAACTCCCCGGCAGGGTGCCGGGGAGCTCAGGGAGGTTGACTCATGCGCAGCGAACTCAGGGATCGCATTAAGGGGATGCGGGCCAGGCTGGATGGCCGAACACCGGTGACAGAAATCCGTGCAGGCTCTCAGCTGTTTGTCTCGCCCGATCCGGTTTGCCGTCGTCTGGTCAGTCTGGCGGAGGTTGTGGATTCTGATCACATTCTCGAGCCGGAAGCGGGAACCGGCGCCATTCTGCGGGCGGTCAGGGAAGCCGCGCCACGGGCACAGTGTGACGCCGTGGAGCTGAACGCGGATTTGGTCCGCCATCTGCGGGAAAATTTCGCGGGCGTCAGCGTCTGGCAGGGGGATTTTCTGGCGTACCGGCCGGAATACCACTACAGCAAAATTATCATGAATCCACCGTTTAACCATGCGCAGGATATCCGGCATATACAGCGAGCAGTGACGCTGCTGGCGCCCGGCGGCGTTGTGTCGGCGGTCTGTCTGAACGGGCCGCGGCAACAATCCATACTGAAGCCGCTTTCTGATGCCTGGGAGCCATTGCCGCGGGGTACATTCACGTATACCGACGTTTCAACTGTGCTACTCAGGATCGCCGTCTGAAAGCCCGGTTAGCCCGGCGGGGGAGTGAGCCCCCGTCTGGCCGCGCCGGAAAGGCCGCGCGCCTGCGGCGCAGGAAGAACGGGCCGCGCTGACGCGCCGCCGGCGCTTCCTCTTCGCGTTCATCCTGGCCCTCTCTTCCTTACAGTATGACGGTTAACGGTGACTCCTTTTCTCCTGTTCCGGCTGAGCAGCTGATGGCGAGTGGTAATACACCTGTTTCCGCCGGCTTTCCTTCTTCGTTTCTCGCGTATTTCTGGTCCTGATTGCTGACCGCCATTCTGTTGTGTGAGCCGACTCCGGGCGTCCGGGCGGGCTGTCATGCTCCGCACAGAGCCAGCTGCGCTGTCTCTGCCCGGCCCCTTCGGGGCAGCGGGTTTCCATCCCATGACGCAACGTCAACGGCAGGCTTGCAGCATCCGTTCCGGATGCGCCGCCCTGTCGCGCCGTAGCCTGCGCTCCCTGCACCCCGGCGAAAACCAACGGCCGCCGGGCTGTAAGGGGCAACGCCGTTTCGCGTGCCGCGCTCCGACGTTGCGGCGGGTCCCTGCTCATTTCATTTCCTGGTGTCGTTCACCCGTTTAAGCCCCTTTCGCCTGGGCTGAGACAAGCACAACCCGCCTGGCTGTCCAAGGACGGCGTGGCCTTTCGCAATAAATTTTTTCCGGCCATTCCGCTTCGCGCCATTAGACCGATAAAAATTTCCCGCTCACCCCGGACATCTGCACCGGGCCGTGCTCGTTTACGCCCTTGCGGCGAAGGTTCTCAAACGGGTGAAGGTCATACCATCGGGAACAAAACAGCAGGTTCCCGCAAACGTCAAAACCGCGGCTCCCGAAACTCAACGGGTGATGGTTTTTAAAAGCAAACAACGGATTAAGGAGATTCATCATGGCAGCTCGAGGCGTGAATAAAGTCATTCTGGTTGGGCATCTGGGGCAGGACCCGGACGTGCGTTATATGCCCAACGGCGGCGCGGTGGCAAACCTGACGCTGGCCACGTCTGAAACATGGCGTGACAAACAGAGCGGGGAACTGCGCGAAAACACCGAATGGCACCGTGTTGTCATGTTCGGCAAGCTCGCGGAAGTGGCGGGCGAATACCTGCGTAAAGGCGCGCAGGTCTACATCGAGGGCCAGCTGCGTACCCGCCACTGGCAGGACGATGCCGGGATCACCCGCTATGTCACCGAAGTGCTGATCGGGCAGAACGGCACCCTGCAGATGCTGGGTGGCCGTCGTGAGGGTAATCCGTCTGAGAGCGCCGCCCCTCAGCAACCCGCGCAGCCGCAGAGTCCTGCCGCCCCGGCACAACCTGCTGAGGCTCCTGTTAAATCCCCGAAAGCGAAGGGCGGTAAAAAAGCCACACAGAGTGCCGCACCGTCTCAGCAACCCCCGCAGCCGTCCCCGGATGATTACCCGCCGATGGATGACAATGCCCCCTTCTGAATCATGATGAATACGCCCCGTTAACGGCGGGGCAGAAAAAGGAGATGCACATGAACCACAACGTTATGCCCCCTCTGAAATCCCTGCCAGACGGCACGTTCACCCGTGAGCAGGCGTCAGAGGTGGCATCGCAGTATCAGAATGTGGCGATTGAAGACGATGAGGGTACCCACTTTCGTCTGGTTGTTCGTCGGGACGGCGAGATGATCTGGCGCGTCTGGAATTTTGAACCCGGCGGTGAGTACTGGATGAATCGTTATATCCAGAACTACGGGAAACGTAAAACGCAATAAGCAGTAAGAGGTGCCGGACAGGTGGGCTGTCCGGCAGACAGTCATCAATATCAGAGAGGTATCAATTATGTCAGTCACCGAGTCTAAAGCAAAAACACCGGCAAAAACCAGCAAAAAAGCGGCTCAGGCTGCAGCCGCTGAAACCCTTAAAGCCGCACTGGAAGCCGCTACGCTTGAATATGTGCCCCTGTCCTGCTTAGTCAGATCGCCGCTGAATGTCCGTGTGATCCCTTACCCGGAGGCCAGCGTACGCAGCATGGCCACATCCATCAAAGCCGTGGGGCTGTTGCAAAATCTGGTTGTCCACACGTTGCCGGAAGGAAAATCTGGCGTAGCGGCAGGAGGTCGTCGGCGCGAAGGGCTCAACCTGCTCGCCAGCGAAAAGGAAATTGACAGCGAGTATCTGGTGCCGGTTAAGCGTGTCAGCGACGAGGTGGCGCGGCTTGTTTCTTTTATCGAGAACGATGAACACCTCGCGATGCATCCGGCTGAGCAAATCTACGCCTTTCGCGACCTTTCAGCTCAGGGGATGACACCTGAGCAGATCGGTGCCCAGCTGGGTTACGGTGGCCGCCACGTTAAGCGCATGCTCAAACTCGCCGGGCTGGCACCGGAGCTTTTGGCTCAACTGGCAAAGGATGAAGTCACGATTGAGCAGTGTCAGGCGCTGGCTCTGGAAAATGATCCGACCCGTCAGCTGCAGGTCTATGAAAACGTCAAATCCGCCTATGGCCATACCGCGCCATATCTGCTGAAAAGTGCGGTGACAGATCGGGAAATTTCATTAACCAGTCCTGATTTTGAGTATGTCGGGCGTGAAACCTACGAAGCTGCGGGCGGTATCGTACGTGAGGATCTGTTCAGTGCGGAAGAGGGGGAGGGTACAGCGGACAAGGTGCTGATTGAGCGCCTGATCCAGACAAAATTGACCTCGCTGGCCGTCGAAATACAGCAAAGCGAAGGCTGGGCGTGGTCACAGGCCCGTAGCGCTCCCCTGCGGGCATGGGGAGATGACACGAAGCATTTCCAGCTGAGCTCCGTCCCCGAAGCAAATTTCACCACTGATGAGCAGCAGCGTCTCGATGAGCTTTATGCCACACAGGCGGCGACCGAAACACACGATGATGAATACGCTATTCAGGCACTGATTGACGAAATGGAGAGCGCGGCCATCAACCGTGAATGGACGCCAGACCAGAAAGCAGAATGTGGCGTGGTGGTCAGCTTCTGGGGCGCGGAAGTGAACATTCAGCGCGGTGTCCGCCAGATTGCCCCGGAGCGGGAGGAGGATGAACAGGCTGACCGGAAAAAAAACACCGTCATCACTAAAAAAATTGAGGAACCCGTGGACAGCATCAGCGAACCACTGCTGAAAAAAATGTCTTCCGAGCGCACCCTTGCCGTTCAGGCTGCGCTGATGCTGCAACCACAAAAAGCCGTGGCAATGATGGTCTGGCGACTGTGTTCCTGCGTGTTTGACTACGGTGGCATGTCAGCCAGTCATCCCTTCGACATGAAAGTCACTGAGCATCATACATCCCTTGTCAGCGAATCTCCTGCCGGAAAAACCGGAAAAGCCTGGCAGACGCTGATGCAGGAAAAAGCACGCCTGCAGGCACTGTTACCGGAGGGCTGGTCGAAGGATTTCACCACGTTTTTCACCCTCGACGGGGAAACCCTGATGTCCCTGATGGCGTTCTGTACCGCCAGTTCAGTGTATGGCGTGCAGACCCGAACAATGGGGCATACCACCCGTAGTTACCTTGATGGTGTGGAAACAGCGATCGGCTTCGATATGAGGGACTGGTGGACACCGACCGCAGACAATTTCCTCAGTATGCTCAGCAAACAGCAGATTGTTAATGCGCTTAACGAGGCAGGAAGAACAGGTGCAGCAGCTGATGCCGGGAAAATGAAGAAAAAAGATGCTGCTGAGCATGCAGAGCATGCCCTCGCGGAGACCCGATGGGTTCCTGAATGGATGCTGCCACCGGCCACAGTGAAACCCGTCATCACTGATGATGCAGCAGACGCTGATGATCATACGGCTCACGCAGCCTGATAACGGAGACGCCGCCCTGCGGGGCGGCCATAAGGAGAAGAATATGAACACGATCATTACTACCGATGTCCTGAAAACCATGTTCGCCGGAGAGCTTGAAGACTACCGCGCCGCCGGTGAAGATTTTCGCCGTGAACTCACCCATGCCGTGATGCGGGACCTGTCCTGTCCGGCGAGCTGGGACGTCAACGGAGAATATAAAAGCGAGTTCGGCGGATTCTTTCCGGTACAGATCCGTTTTTCCCCCTCCCACGGTCATTTTGATGTGGCGGTCTGCAGTCCGGGAGAGCTGAGTGCGCGCTGGATTGTCGTCTTTGTGACCCGTGGCGGCCAGCCGTTCTCCGTTGTTCGTAGCATGGAAGTATTTAACCCGGAGTTGATCTCCCACACGCTGGCATTGATAGCGTGTCTCGATACTGACGGTTATTCGTTTGCCAGCATCATCAGTACCCTGGCACAGGAGGGCGCACAATGATCCCCTCATCCCATGCCATTGTGACCCTAAAACCGGCACGACAGGCTGCTTTGCAGGCCATCATGTTCGTGGAAGACGCTCAGTTACGGGGGGCGCGTTTGCCCTCAATGCCCCATGTCCGGACATTTTTGCGAATTTTGACCAGGAACAGCCGCATGAACACGGCAGTGGCGCAGCGCATTCCCGGCCTGAACTGGGACCCGAAGCATCGCCTGAGCAGCCTCAAACAGGTGGAGGAGGCGCTCGATGAACTGATTGCCAGCCACGGGGAATGCTGCCCGCTGCCGCTGCCGGTGGATGTTCAGGCCGAATTGTTTCCGGAGGTGCAGCACACACGGACAGAACGCCGGTTGCAACGCAGAAACATCGCGTTTACCCGTAAGATGCGCCGGGAAGAACGGGCGCTGGCGCATCACTGGCGGTTACGGCAGAACCTGTTGGGACAGGCAGTCACGGAGCTGAATTTTCAGTCGCCGGAGACGGTCAGCAACTGGTATCGCCGGTGGACCGACGAGTTTGACGCGCGGGAGCTGGAGCCTGCTTTCTGGCACTGGCGGTCGCGGTTTGCCTCGCTGGACTCCCTGGACTGGCTGCGTGACGCGAAGGAGCCACTGTACGGGGTCATTCATGAAATCGGCTTCATCGTGAGTGACTCCCCGGAGGCTGTCCGTCAGGCGGAACGCTGGCAGGTACCCAACAAACTGGCGCTGCAGAGGCGAGCGGTATGAGAAACAATCCCTGGAAAACAGAGTTGAAAGTGGCCCGCAGTCAACGCAACAAGCTGCAAACCATGTCTGCCCGCCTGACAGAGATGACCTGCGAATGGGACGGACTCAGTGGCTGGCTGGAGACCGAAAGCGAGCGACTGGTTGAGAGTATCGATCAACATATTCAGGCGCTGGATGAGCAAATCCGGGACTGGGGCAACGGGCGCAGTGACAGGGAGGTTGAATAAGTATTGTCAGCAGGCAATTCGATAAAAAGGAAGCAGGTACCGTGTTTCGCCATGCGGTATCAGGAAAACTGTTATGCCGGCTTGATGCAAAGCTGATGCGGGATGACTGGATGCTGTTACACGGTTTGCTCAGTCTGGTGTACCGGGCAGGCATGAGTACCGGCAGTGAACAGCGGGCTGCAGAGATAAGGGACGCTCTGGGGTATACGGCGGAGAACGAACAGAAAAAAGTATGAGGATATAGCCTTTTTTCAGATGGTTAGTCCTGGGTACATAATGGACTACACGGTATAATGGCGACGGCGCTTGAGGCTTTTTGCCTCATGACGTGCAGGTGGTTTGTTACCGTGTTGTGCGGCAGAAAGAAGAAAGCCCCGTAGGAAGTTAATTTTCATTAACCAACCACATGCACTGCGCCCATTTAGTTGGACTCTCAAACTGGAGAGTCCCATGTCAAGACGTAAGTACACCTTTGAACAGCGCCTCGAAGTGGTTATGCACTATTTAGCTACTGATGAAGGCTATCGCTTAACATCAGCTCGCTTTAACGTTCCCAGAACCCAGGTAAGATTATGGGTTGCAGCCTATGATGTTTATGGAGAAGAAGGTCTGAAGCCCAGAGATAAGGGCGTATCAATCGATCCCGAAATCAGAGTAGAAGCCGTGAAGGCTGTGCTGACGGGGCAGATTTCCCAGACGCAGGCAGCTGCGAAATTTAACGTTGCTGGTGCGGCATCTGTTGGGAAGTGGATGAAGGTGTTCAGCGAACATGGAGAGCAAGGGCTTCGTTCTCTTCGTGTGGGCAAAAAAAGGGCACTTCATATGATTGATGATCCTGTTGCGCTTGAAGTGGCATTGGAACGTTCGAAAGATAAACATATTCAGGAGCTGGAAAGAAAAGTTCGGTCCCTTGAATTACGGGTACTTTATCTAAAAAAGCTGAAAGCCTTAGTTCGGTAAGAGATAAGGTTCGTGTTGTTGACGAACTAAGGCAGCATTACCCACTTGATCAGTTGCTGAGTACCGCCCGTATACCCAGGAGCACGTTTTACTATCATCTTAAAGCACTACGCTCTCCGGGAAAATATGATGAAATAAATCGTCGAATCAGCGAGATATATGATGAAAATCAGGGCCGCTATGGCTATCGACGGGTAACGCTGGCGCTCAGAAGAGAAGGGGGACTGATCAACCACAAAGTGGTTCAACGCCTGATGAATGCTCTTGATCTTAAAGCCGCTATCAAAGTAAAGCGCTATACCTCCTGGCGTGGCGAACGTGGGTGTGCTGCTGACAACCTCCTGCAACGTAACTTCAAAGCCAGCCGGCCCAACGAAAAATGGGTCACAGATGTCACCGAGTTCGCCGTCAACGGCCGCAAACTCTATCTTTCTCCGATCATCGATCTCTTTAATAACGAAGTCATTTCCTACAGTATCTCAGAACGCCCCACAATGCCGATGATTGACGACATGTTGATTAAGGCATTTGCCAGAATGGACGCCAACAGCAGACCAATACTTCATTCAGATCAGGGTTGGCAGTACCGGCATCGGTGGTATCAGTATCAGTTGCGGGAGTTTGGGGTTCAGCAAAGCATGTCCCGCAAAGGAAACTGTCTGGACAATGCCTGCGCTGAGTGCTTTTTCGGGACGTTAAAATCAGAATGCTTCTACACCCGTAAATTCAACGATGTTGATGAGCTGAAGGTTGTTCTTGAGGATTACATTCGTTACTACAACACGCGGCGAATCAGTCTTAAATTTAACGGCCTCAGCCCGGTTGAATACCGCCTGAAGACCTACCCGCTGCGGCTTTAGCCACGTTATCCTGATTTCACCTAGGCGGTCTGATGTTACGCGGCCGGACGGCCCTCAGCAGTATTGATACCAGCCCTGTTGTTGCGGGGCGTTTCTGATGTTCCGGACACGGCCAGGCTGAAATGAACAGCATTCAAAATGAGCAAAAAGTGCTTCTCGTAAAAAATTTACAAATCTTTTTTGCAGGAAAACATGCCTCTAATTCGCAACAGGAAGCCCGGAGAGCGATTCTTCGTTACGCATAAGGCCAATTGTGTTTCAACAGTAAAAACTGTTTCTGAGGCTTTTGGTTGCGAATAGTGGGCTATTAACGCGTATTCCCGTAACGCTGAAAAGTAATGAATAGCTATGAATAGCAGTGACCTTGCAGGTAAACGTCAGGTTTATTACTATTCAGGCATCGATACTGACCGGAACCACTCAACACTGGTATGTTGATGGGGTATTGATGTCGGAGAGTAATCTCCCCCAGCCTAAGAGCGGGATATCCAAAGACACAGACCGGAACCCAACAAGAGTGGATAACATCGATGATCTACTCTGGTGAAAAGGCGCTGATATCAGCGCCTTTTTGCTTTTCTGGACGTGTAAACCGTCTGTCCATTCAGTCGCAGATGTGCGACATATGCAAATTTCATGGGCCTACTCTTTGGTATGGAGTGTCGTCCCCACTGATTGACTTCATAAGCTGATACAACATAAAGCTTTAAGCCGTTCGGGTGACCGTTGTCCTTACGCAAGTCAAAGAAGATCGCATAGTCATTAACCTCCATATAATGATACATCTCATTGTTTCCCTTATTGATATGGGGAACAACGTAGGAGGTCAGAAGATTTGTTGAAAGCATCTGCGGCAGGTTAAGACTGGCAGCATATCTGTCAGCACAGAAAAATCGATCCGGTGGAATTTCCGGTCCGTTTCCTTTCTGGTCAGAAAAGACATGATTGCTGTAGTTGATTGTTATCTGTACGGGGTCAGGGATATTGGCGATTTCTGCCATAAACGTCAAAGGCGCGAGGTGCTTCATACAGTAGCTTTTTCCATTAAAGGAAAGATTTTTATGTACGCCTTTCACTGTTATCCCTTACGAATCCAATGGAGCGGGAATTATATCACAACCCCATGCGGGGCAGATGCGCCCGAGATGTAAAAGATGTGCATAGAGTACGCGCATGGCCGGCCTCACTGGCTGTTATCCTGAAGAGGCCAACCATGGTTACTATGTCTCCCTGTCAGATTTTGGCCTGATTTACCCGTGCGGACAGTGCCTGATGACTTTCCTTACGTTCGCTGTATCGGTCAGCCAGATAATCAGTCTGCCCTTTCAGGAGCAGGGTGATCTTAAATAATTCCTCGGTGACGTCGACGATACGGTCATACCAGGAAGAGGGTTTCATACGTCCGTTCTCATCGAATTCCTGCCATGCTTTGGCTACTGATGATTGGTTGGGGATAGTGAACATCCTCATCCAGCGTCCAAGAATACGCATCTGGTTCACGGCATTAAAAGACTGCGAGCCGCCACAAACCTGCATTACCGCAAGGGTTTTTCCCTGCGAAGGGCGAACCGCGCCTTCACTTAACGGGATCCAGTCGATTTGTGCCTTCATAACCGCGCTCATTGCCCCATGCCGCTCCGGCGAGCTCCACACCATCCCGTCACACCATCTGACCAGGCCGCGTAATTCGGTGACCTTAGGGTGCGTGTCCGGCGCATCATCCGGCAGGGGTAAACCGGAGGGGTTAAAGAGTTTCACCTCCGCGCCCATCGCCGTCAGCAGGCGACCGGCTTCCTCCGCGGCAAAGCGGCTGTAGGAGCGTTCCCTTACTGAGCCATACAGGATCAGAATCCGTGGCGGCTCCTGCAGGTGCAGGCGTTCGGCAATGTGTTGATCAAAGCATTCAGTATTCAGGGCAGGAAATTGTTCCATTTGTCTCCTCCGGAGAGAACAGATGATTTCAAAATTAATATATATGATTTAACATATGTGTATTCTAAAGGGAACGGAGTGAAAAATGCTACAACCTGTTCAGCTTTTCAAAATCCTGTCGGATGAAACCCGGCTCGCCATCGTCATGCTTCTCCGGGAGTCCGGAGAACTGTGCGTCTGCGATATCTGTGCGGCCACCTCCGAATCGCAGCCCAAAATATCGCGACATATGGCTATCCTGCGCGAGGCCGGGCTGGTACTTGACCGTCGGGAAGGCAAATGGATCCACTATCGTCTGTCACCCCACATACCGGCATGGGCAGCAGAGACAATCATGACGTCCTGGCAGTGTATGCGGGAGGATGTGCGTGAATGGCTGGATAAATCAGCCTGCACCTCCTGCTGAGAAAGAAAAACACATTTACATAATCATATATAACGGAGTCTGAGATGCTTTTGGCAGGGAGTATATTTTTGCTGACGCTGGTATTGGTGATCTGGCAACCCAGAGGCCTGAGTATTGGCTGGAGCGCGAGTATCGGGGCTGTGCTGGCGCTGGGAACCGGTGTCATCCATATCGCTGATATTCCCGTTGTCTGGAATATCGTCTGGAACGCGACAGCGGCATTTATTGCGGTCATCATCATCAGCCTGCTGCTCGATGAGTCCGGCTTCTTTGAATGGGCCGCACTGCACGTCTCCCGCTGGGGTAACGGACGTGGCCGCTTGCTGTTCACCTGGATAGTCTTGCTCGGTGCCGCTGTCGCTGCGTTGTTTGCCAATGATGGCGCCGCGCTGATCCTGACGCCGATTGTGATTGCGATGCTGCTCGCACTGGGGTTCAGCCAGGGCACGACACTGGCCTTTGTCATGGCTGCAGGATTTATTGCAGATACGGCCAGCCTGCCACTCATTGTTTCTAACCTGGTTAATATCGTCTCGGCGGACTTCTTCGGTCTGGGCTTTACGCAGTACGCCTCCGTTATGATCCCCGTGGATGCGGCAGCGATTGCGGCCACGCTGATCATGCTGCATCTCTTCTTCCGCAGGGATATTCCGGCAACGTATGACGTTTCGCTGCTGAAGACGCCTGCCAGTGCGATCAAGGATCCGGCAACCTTCAGGGCGGGCTGGATTGTCCTGTTATTGCTGCTTGTCGGTTTCTTTGTTCTGGAACCGCTGGGGATCCCGGTCAGTGCGATAGCGGCGGCTGGCGCAGCAGTGCTGTTTGTGGTGGCGAAAAGAGGCCATGCCATCAACACCGGGAAAGTCCTGCGCGGTGCGCCATGGCAGATCGTTATTTTCTCGCTGGGCATGTACCTCGTGGTCTATGGCCTGCGCAATGCAGGGCTCACGGAGTACCTGTCTGGCGTGCTGAATCTGCTGGAAGACAAGGGGTTATGGGCAGCGACGTTCGGCACCGGCTTCCTGACGGCATTTCTCTCATCAGTAATGAACAATATGCCGACGGTACTGATTGGCGCGCTGTCGATTGACGGGAGTACGGCGACCGGCGTCGTCAAAGAGGCAATGATTTATGCCAATGTGATTGGCTGCGATTTAGGCCCGAAAATCACCCCGATTGGCAGTCTGGCAACCCTGCTGTGGCTGCATGTGCTTGCCCAGAAAAATATAAAGATTACCTGGGGATATTACTTCCGTACCGGCATTGTTATGACTGTGCCGGTGCTGTTTGTCACTCTGGCCGCGCTGGCGTGGCGGCTCTCTGTCACTTTGTAATGAGATACTGATATGAGCAACATTACCATCTATCACAACCCGGCCTGTGGCACCTCACGCAACACGCTGGAGATGATCCGTAACAGCGGCAACGAACCAACGATAATTTATTATCTCGATACGCCCCCGACCCACGATGAGCTTATTAAACTTATTTCAGATATGGGAATTACGGTACGTGCATTGCTGCGTAAGAATGTTGAGCCTTATGAGCAACTGGGACTTGCAGATGACAGGTTTACCGATGAGCAACTGATAGAATTAATGCTGCAGCATCCAATTCTTATCAACCGGCCAATTGTTGTCACACCTGTAGGAACCCGCCTGTGCAGACCTTCAGAGGTGGTACTGGAAATTATTCCGGAACCTCAGCAGGGTGCATTCACGAAAGAAGATGGCGAAAAGGTTATTGATGAAGCAGGGAAGCGGGTGAAGTAATAAGCAACGAAATGGATAATTCGATTGCGGATCACGTTATTTAGCTTTAACAGCAAACAAAAAAGAGCCCATGTATTCCATGGACTCTTTCTGAGATGCCTCGATTATTCTGTCCAACTTTTGGGGGGCAGTACACCCACGAGGCCCCCTGTATGTCTCATCAACAACAGTATGGCCTCTTACCGTGCTCAATGCAAGGAGGAGTAAACCATGAAACTACCGCGAAACGCCCTGGTCTGGTGCGTATTAATCGTGTGTTTAACGCTCTTAATATTCACATGCCTGACCCGGAACCGCTTATGCGAAGTCCGGCTGAAGGACGGGAACAGGGAGGTCGCGGCAAGCCTGGCTTACGAATCCAACGGTAAGTAGCAACCTGGAGGCGGGGGATACCCCGCCTTTTCAGGGCTGCGTTGGTCTGACATGCCTGAAGCGCCTTTATGAAGGGGTTGCCGGTTCGCCGGTAGCCCCTTTTTCCTTATGTGCCCTGCATGGGCGCACTCCTGTGGGTGAAAGTCCCGCCTTAAGCTGGTCACTGCGAAAGAAGTGAAGCGCAACTGCATGAGGGCGACCGAATGTGGGTAGGAAGCGTGGAGCATAAATCATGAATTGATGTGCTTATCGTGTCGTGTCGTGACCCTGGCCTTCTTCGCTGGTACCTCATACAGGAGCGCCCGGCGCTTTACAGGCTCTGGTTTTGTTGTTGATAGCCCGACGTTCTGTTTTTCAGCCAGAAAACGCAGTAGCAGCAGACGACGAACGGAATGCCAAAATACAATGCGACGCGTTGGGAGGGATCGAATGCAATACCGATGCACGCGCACACGCACAGTACGATGGAGACAATGGGAACAATGGGAAAGGCTTTCACCTTATATTTGAGATCATCTACGCTGCCGCCGTTAGCGATAAATGTCTTACGAAAAGCGAGCTGGCTGGCTGAAATACTTATCCAGACCAGCACCACCGCGAGTCCCGAGATCGAGACGAGTGCTAAATACACCGTATCGGGAGAGAGCACGCTGCTCAAAAGAGATGCGCCTGCACCCATCATGCTGAAAATAATGGCAAAGACGGGCGTGCCTTTGGCGGTTAAACGTGAGAATGAAGTCGAAATATGCCCCTGATCGGAAAGGGTCCACAGCATACGCGAGGCGGCATATAGTCCAGAGTTGGCCGCTGACAGCAATGCCGTGAGGATCACAAAGTTCATCACATCCGCCGAATAGGAAAAACCGGTTAACTCAAACACCATCACAAAGGGGCTTTCGACCAAACCCGCTTTCTCTCGGGGCAGCAGCGCTGCCAGAACAAAAATCGTACCGATGAAGAATAGTACCAGCCGGTAGATCGTGGTTTTGATCGCTTTAGGTATTGACTTTTCCGGGTGCTCTGCTTCACCCGCCGTAATCCCGATGAGCTCCGTCCCCGAAAACGCAAATGCCACGGCTAATAATGCCGATAAGATCGATGCGGGGCTCGTCGGGAATAGCCCTTCACGAGTGAAATTTGCCAACCCGTACTGCATAGAACTGTCGTGATGAAACACCCCAACAATAACCAGCCCACCGACGACAATGAAAACGACCACCGCGATAACCTTAACCAGCGACAGCCAAAACTCTGTTTCCGCAAACAGTCGCACCGAGACAATATTGCAAATCATCACCGACGCTGCGAAGAGCAGACTCCAGATCCATACCGGAGACTCAGGAAACCAGCGCGTCATGAGAATACCGGCGGCGGTAAACTCGGAACCAATCGCCACCGTCCATGTTAACCAATATAACCAACCAACCGTATATCCCGTTGCCGGACCGATAAACTTTGCGGCATAGCGACTAAATGACCCGGTTTCCGGCATATGTACGGCAAGTTCCCCTAACGACATCATCACCAGATACACCATTACGGCGCCTACCGCATAAACCAACACCGATCCCAATGGCCCTGCCTGATTAACCGTATATCCGGATGTCAGAAACAAGCCGGTACCAATCACGCCTCCTAGCGCCAGCATGATAATATGACGAGTTTTCATTTCCTTTTTAAAAGAATTATCGCTATGCGACTTGCTTATTGTTGCAACTTCCATCAGGACACCTCGAGAAAATAGTTTTCGTAAGTAATAAGAGTGTTGTCTGGTCATATTTAAGCAACGAATTAATGTTGTTAAATTATTAACTGCATTTATCGTTATTCTCATCCTGAGCACAACACGAGGCAGTTGCCGGGTAATATATATTTCGGAATTTTAATATCCACGCCATGAGATATAGTTCGCCCGTTCTGGCTGGCACAAAATTCAATTTCTTATATGTATTTTAATTTAGATATCTCAACAGTTTCCCGGCTATATCCGTGCCATCGCTAACCCGAGAATCTAATAAATATTGATATTCGCAAAGTAATTAATAACGGGCCTGAGGGGGCGTTTTTTTAATGTCTGTCGCAATATCCCACGCCCGGAGACTGAACGAATTGACCGGTTAATGGTCTTGTAAATATTTGTTTTTTTTGATATTTTATATTTTATACTGTGTCATTAAGGCCCCCAGATGCATCAGGCCAGGGGGCAGTGTATAAGAGGTAAGTATCAGCAATCAGAATGAACGTGCTTTTGTATCACATGGAATGCTTATTACATTAATGTACCCCCTGACGAATGCCTCACAAGCCATTCAGCAAAACGTCTGGCAAAAGGGTTGCTGAAACCGGTGGTCGGATAAATCAAATAGAAATCCTCGGTCGTCGATAAGTGCTGTTCGAAAGGGGCGACCAGCGTGCCTGATTTCAGTTGATCCTCGACCAATGAAGAGCGGCCCAGCGCCACGCCAAATCCCGACTCAACAAGATTAAGGACGCAGGCATAGGTGTCGAACTGCATTCCTCTGGAGGTATTGACGGTACTGCAGCCGACATATTTTAACCATTCTCCCCATCCCTGTTCATAGCCCATAACATGGATGAGATTATGATGCTCAAGGTCATGAATATCATTTAAATTTAATTGATTGAGTAGTTTTGGTCCGCAAACGGGAAAAAGTTTATCATGGGTCAGACGCACGAAATTGACGCCCTGCCACTGGCCCTTCCCCCAACGAATCTCCATATCGGCGCTGATGTTTTCCTCGCGCATCCAGATATCAGTGTTGAACTGGATATTGATATCCGGATGTTCTTGATGAAACAGGCTCAGACGACGGGCGTTAAGCCAGTAGGTGAAAAAAGCGATACTCCCTTTAACCTTGATTTGTTTGCGATGCCCTTCACCAAAAATCTCATTTGTGGCGATTTCTAAATGTTGAATTGATGCCTGCACGATGGTCAAGTAGGCCAGTCCCTCTTCCGTCAGTTCAATACGGCGCGCCAGCCTGATGAACAGATGTGATTTAAGGTGCGCTTCCAAGCTTCTGATATGCTGACTGACCGCTCCCTGTGTCATATGAAGTTCTTCTGCGGCAAGGGTAAAACTCATGAGTCTTGCCGCCGATTCGAAAGAACGCAGCCAGTTTAGTGGGGGGAGCTTTCTCACGTTTTGCATCTCGTTCCTCGTGTTCTCTCCTGCTGCGTGCGGCTAGGGTCATGCGCAGGAACAGAGTTAATTCTGCGATTGTCACATAGCTTCTGAGCCTATGTATTAATTTTTCGATATCTTAGCACGTTATTTTTTCTGTTTAATTTTTTCTCATTTTAAGAGATTCTCCCGGCATAGGATCAGCTGACAGGCTATAGAGCTGCTGGATAACTTTCAACTGGTTATCGATCTGATTACGATTATGAATAGAAATTAAACCCATTTATATATTCTGTTACGGACATTTTAATGAATAATTTTGATACGTTACTTGCGGGGTTAGATCACTATACGGATAGCATAACGGGGGGATTGGTTCCTTCAATTCATACCGCCGTTTCATCCAGAACAATAATGAATGATGCAGCGATCAATTATATTCGCAGCGGCAATCCAACCACCCAACTGGCGGAAAATATTTTAACCAAAATGGAGGGCGGGGCGTCTGCCGCGGCGTTTAACTCCGGTGTTTCAGCGGCGTGGGCAGTTTTGCTGACTCTTAAGCCACATGATGCCATTGTTGTTGAAAAAGACTGCTACTATGAATTTTTCAAAATCATGAGCGATTTTTGTAGTCAACATCAAATTACGATTTATTTTATTGATCTATCTGATTATGATGCCCTGGAAACGGCATTAGCCGGAAGAGCTATCTCGTTTGTTTGGGCGGAAACCGCCACCAATCCCTTATGGAAGATCGTCGATATTGCCAGAGTCGCCCGTCTCGCCAAGCGCTACGCATCGCGGTTAATCGTCGACTCTACAGTCTCAACCCCGCTTGCGGTACAGCCTTTGGCGCTAGGCGCCGATATAGTCCTGCATTCCGCAACAAAATATTTAAACGGCCACGGAGACCTGACTGCGGGCTTTCTGGTGTGCAAAGAAAACGATTACTGGTGGCAGCAGATATTAAATTTCAGAACCAGCGCGGGACTGATTCTTCAGCCCATGGAAGCATGGCTGCTGGTTCGCGGGATGCGCACCCTGGCGTTAAGGTACGGTAAAGCTAGCGCTAATGCGCAACAACTTGCAAACTGGATGTTAACGCAAAGCGCCATTGCCGAAGTTTTCTATCCTGGAATAGCCGCCAATGAATCCGCCGATCTAGCCAGAGTTCAGATGAATAATCTCTATGGCGCAATGCTGTCATTTCGGGTGAAAAACGGAGCCGTGGCCGCAAGAATATTACCTAAACTTACCAAGCTATTCAGAAACTCGACCTCGCTAGGGTCAACAGAAAGCCTGATTGAATACCGAAAAGATACCGAAGGAGAGGAATCATCTTGTCCTGACGATCTGCTCAGACTTTCGGTCGGCATTGAAAATGGACTGGATTTGATCAATGACTTAGCGCAAGCGTTCGATGCGTTGCAAAAATTAAAAATATAATCGACATCATGAGTGGGACAATGAATACACCTATAACGCCGTTGGCAAAGCGTAAAGACCGATATCGAGGATATAGCCTATGGCTGATGCTGACGCTCATGGTATTATTATGGGGATTAAGTTGGCCAGCGATGAAAACAGCGCTCCATGATATTCCTCCACTGTGGCTAGGAACCCTGCGATTCTTAACCGCCGGAATATGTCTGTTTATCATCGTCGGGTGTAAAAAGCAATTGACCGTCCCATCGAAAAAAGATCTGCCGATAGTCTTCAGCGTCGGAGGCCTTCAGATGCTCGCCTTTACGGCGCTGGGGCTGATCGCAATGCAATATACCGACGTCAGTCGGGCGGCACTGCTGGCCTATACAACGCCTTTGTGGGGGGTGCTCTTCGCCTGGATAATCAATAAATCGCTGCCCCAGAAAAAGCAGCTGCTCGCTTTATGTATAGGCATTATCGGTATTGCCATCATCTGCTCTCCGCTGGAGATAGACTGGTCCCAGCAGGGGATGGTAAAGGGCAATCTGTTCTTGCTACTAGCGGCGCTTTGCTGGTCGGTGGTGATTTTTCACGTTAAACAGCATCAATGGCATCTGTCACCGCTGGCGCTGGCACCCTGGCAAATGTTATTTGCGACAATACCGATGCTGTTGCTTGCCATTAAATATGAGGGATGGCCACGTGAGATCCACTGGAGTCCGCTGCTTTGCGCGTTGATTGTTTTCATCGGACCGATTGCGACCTCTGTTTGTTTCGTGATATCGACGGAGTGCGGCCGAAAAGTATCCAGCTTTACAATGTCAAATTTCACGTTGGGCGTCCCGGTGATTGGCGTCATCTCATCCGTAGTTTTCCTCGGCAGTCATCTTACCTTTGTCTTTTTGAGCGGCTTAATCTTGGTGTTTACCGGGGCCATGATGGCAGTAGCCTTTTCATTTCGGGACGCTTAACAGAGGGAGTTTTACCTGGATGAGATTATCTGCTTGAGCAAAGCGGAAATTCGGCTCTGTCGCATTAAGAAGCCGTCAGATAACATACTGTTTTTTTTGGCGATATTACCTCACTATGCAGTTGATCCGAAAAGCCTTCAAACGTCTGCACTATCCTGT
This sequence comes from Klebsiella grimontii, assembly GCF_042137965.1. NCBI lineage: Bacteria > Pseudomonadati > Pseudomonadota > Gammaproteobacteria > Enterobacterales > Enterobacteriaceae > Klebsiella > Klebsiella grimontii. The sequence continues at coordinate 120,405 of NZ_CP169722.1, read as the reverse complement.
CGATATTATTGCTCAGTGTGTTCGCTGGTATCTGACTTACTCACTCAGCCTGCGAAATCTCGAGGAGATAATGGCTGAACGCGGTATCACTGTCGACCATTCCACAGGCAAAGCAAGTATCTGAATAACCTGATTGAGCAGGATCATCGAAATATCAAACGACGAATACGTCTGATGCTGGGATTTAAGTCGTTCCGTCGGGCACCGACGTTGCTGGCAGGTATTGAGCTGCTCCACATGATACGTAAAGGACAGTAGCAACCCCCACAAAGTGATGGATTGTCACCCGCAGAACAATTTTATCTGTTAACTGCCTGTAAATTCAGCAGCATACAATTGCTGACATGCATACGCTAATGCGACAGAGCCCTTGAAGCTCGCGCCTGGTTGCTGCAGAACAAAGCTGAATTCATCGCTCTGATCCTGGGCATTGAAGTCGTAAAAGTCGGGTAATCGGAATGGCTGGCGGGGAAGAAATTGGCCTGTCAGCCTGTTCCCATATTGTCAACTCCCGTAGAGTTAAGTACAATGTTTCCATAATGGAAACCGGAGACATGGCGTGCATGTTATATCACGAGCCCCTTTTGATGAGGCGGCAAGACACTATCCGAATGATGCAGCGGCCATCGATGACACCTATCGTGTACTAAAGCGGGTTGTCGCAAAAAAACCGGATGAGCTAAAGCGATACTTTACTAGTCTGGATCGCATGAAATACCGGGAGAAATGGTGGGTTATCGATATCGGCGGTAATAACCTTAGAATGATGTTTTTTGCTGATTTTGAGCGCGGAAAGATATTCGTCAAACACATAACCACCCATGCTGAATATGATCGCTTAACGAAATATTATCGGGAGCACAAAGAATGATTTTTAGCGATGCCATTAAAGCTGCGAATGACCTGGCCAGTATTGTCCCTCTGCTGGGTGGCAGCTCGTCCCGCAAAGATTACGAAGAGGCACTTAAACTCGTTGAATATCTTCTGGAACATGATCCGGACAGCCCGCTGGTTGATATGCTGACTGCCCGCATCGATGCCTGGGAAGATAACGCGGTGGAATTTGAAGAATTTAATACGCGCATCGAAGCAGGCAAAAACGGTGTATCGTTGCTGCGGGTTCTTATGCAGCAACACGGGCTTTCACAGTCCGATTTCGAAAATGAGATAGGTAAAAAATCGCTCGTCAGCCGGATCCTCAGTGGTGAACGCAGTCTGACCCTTGATCACATGCGGGCGCTGGCAAATCGATTTCAAATCCCGGTCTCGATGTTTGTTGACTGATACCGGAACAGAGCAGGCGAAGAGGGCACAGATGAAAGAGCGAGACGTATTTTGTGAACTGCTGGAAGGCATGACTGCATGGCGAGAATTCAATGCAGGGAATGAAACGCTGCGATCGCACAGTAGCTGTCTTAAACCTGTCATTCTGACTACGAGACGGGCAAAAAGGCCGCGCGCCTGCGGCGCCGGGAAAACCGGGCCGCGCTGACGCGCCGCCCGCATTTCCTTTCGGCGTCTTCCCTGTTTGCTGCCCGCTGTCTTACTGCTTCTTCTCCCTGCTGTGTCGTCGCTGTTAAACCCTTTAAGGCCTTTACGTCAAAGGCATAACAACTCTGGACCCCTTCGGCTCCTGACCCGCTGGCGCGGTTCAGTCGTCGAGCCACACTCCGCTAACCGCGAAAAGACGCGGTAAGCTCCGCCGAACCCGCTACGCGGTTTCGGGCCTGACGGCTAGTGTCTGAGGTCAACTGCAGCGCTTGCTGCGACCGTTCCGGCCGCGCCGCTTTCACCGTGCCGGCGATACACCTGCCGGCACTCTGATGGCGCCACGCCGTTCCGTCGTGTCGGGTGTGTTCATTCTCATCCCTTCCCCTGGTGAGTCATCTCTAGTCCGTTCCCCGGCGAAGGGCTGTTCGTAGCACCGCCGTGTCGTCACCCAAGGGGTAAATAAACTCCGCCAAAAACTTTTTGCCAGGGACCGCAAAAACTTTTTGTCTCCGCCCCTTGTTCTCCTCCTTACGACGTTGCTCCTTTGCCCTTTGCCGCCAGGGAACTCACCGAGAGATGGATTAACCACCAGACCAGAGGAAAAGCAGAATGAACACACAGAACGTCAACGTCAAAACCGCCACCAAAGAATCTACCGAAAGATGGGTTGAAAACCGTCAGGCCAACGTGATTAGCGAGCAAAAGAGCCTCCTGATGTATCTGGCGGAGCTTAAAAACAAGCGCCTGAGAGAAAGCGAAAGAGCTGAACTGGTATGGGGCACGTTGATGCGTATGGCTGATAACGTCCTGGGGGCGGGAGTGGTTGACTGGCACGCGGACGTTCTGCAGGTGCATTTCGGCGTTGCTCAACCATGGCTGCAGTCCCGGAAACTCGTTGAGCTTCTTTTTGGTGATACCGGTAAGGATGCGTGGAATGACGCACGCAAATACATTGCTGACTCAATGCGCGCTGAACGCCATATGCCATGAGTCTGCTTATTTCCCCAACATCTGGCGGTCCGGGGGCCGCCGGTGATCCACATAAGGAGAGACGTATGAACTTACACCTGACCGAATCATCAGCCCATCCAGGAATGCTGGCTACAGCAGAATCAGAGCGCGAATACTGGCTGAGCCGGCAGAAAGCAGCGGTTAAAGCCCCCTCAGAAATCGACGTTCACACGTTCCATGACGCGCTGGGCCTGATGTATCCGCTCAACTGGTCAACAAGTGAGAACGGCGAGTGGGAAACGTTCATGCTGCAGGAAATGGTCTGCGGTGACGTGACAGAGATATATGCCCGCTACGGAGCCAGATATTTCCGGCTGCGGGATGTGTGCAACCTGAGCCATGCACAGATCACAACGCGCATTAAGGAGGAATTTTACCTGTTCCGGAAATGAAAAAAGCAGGGAAAACCCTGCTTTATCCACGCCGTAAAAGTCGCTGGAACGATTTTTACGGCTGTTCAAATTAACTAAGAGGTACATATGAACCTATCTATTCTTTCACCTTCCACTGAGGCTGTAAAGCCCCGCCGTCATCAGCGCAACCTGCGGGACGACATCGCCGCACAGGAGATTGACCCGGCGCTGAAGGCCTTCGGGCGGCATATTGCCCGGAGCGTTCGCAAGGGGCGTGGCGTCCATATCCCCGCGATGAACAACTCCGCCTTCGGGCAGGTACTCCGCACGCTTGAACTTAAACGCGCATGTAACTGATAAGGTGAGCCGCTCCTTCGGGAGCGGCAACAGCGGAGATAATTGTATGTCACAGCTTGGTTTTGCCGATGTGTTCAATATGGCCAGAGAAACCGCGGATAACAGCCCTGTCATTCAGGCAGGGCAGCAGATCGCGGAACAGGTGCCTGCGGTTCATCGTATGATGAGCGAGCAGTACAGCCGGGGCCGTTTTATCAGCCTTTTTAAGGATACGGGCCGCCATCTGGGGCGCTGGGAAGTGTTCAGTGATTTTCTGTCACTCGCCGCCAGTGAGCTGGATATGGCCCGGATAAGAACGCCGGAGAGCATGGAGCACTGCCGGAAAATCTGCGCCCGGTACGAGGCCACCGACATCGCGAACATGCAGGAAATGTTCTGCCTGATGGTGTGTGCGCTGGAAGCGAAATTTCATGATTTCCTCGGCGCGATTTTTATGGAGCTGGAGCTGGGCGATAATTTTCGCGGGCAGTATTTTACGCCGTATTCGGTGCAGTGTCTGATGGCGCGAATGCTGATGCCAGGCGTCAGAGACACTATCCGCCGGGAAGGCATTGCCACCGTCAGCGATCCGGCGTGTGGGGCCGCAGGGATGCTGATCGCCTATGCAGAGTGCCTGCTTGAAGCGGATATTAACCCCTCCATGCACATGTTTGGCAGCTGCATTGATATCGATCCGGTGGCGGCAGATATGGCCTTCATCCAGCTGTCACTGCTGGGGATAGCAGCGGAAGTGGTGACGGGCAATACGCTCACGATGCAGTTCCGGCGGGTGAGGTATACCCCGGTTTACTACCTCAATGATTTTGAAAAACGACTGGCAGCTCTGCGCCGGTTCAGGGCTATGCGGGACTTCATGCGCGGAATACAGGAGGCCGCGTAAATAACCGGAAGGGCAGGGGATAACCTGCCCGACTGCGCTGAAAGGCCGCAGCGCCTGTGGCGCTGAATAATACCGGCTGCGCTACGCGCCGCCCGTATTACTCCGGCGCGGTATTATCTCATCAATATTCTTTATTCATCCCTGTTACATCGCTTCCGATATTCTGCTGTGTATCTCTTCCGCTATTTATCTCTGATGAAAGATTAAATAAATACTGACCCGGGCGTCGTCCCTGTCGGCACACGGCTGTCGTGAACAGAGCCAGCAAGCTGTCTCTGCCCTGTCGGGCTTCCATCCTGACGCAAATTCAAAATCTCGCTTGCTGCATCCTTATCAGGATGCGCCGCTCTCACCGTGGCGATAAATACCCGCCACTCCAGGGCCTGAACGTGAATCCGATAAACACCGGATTGACGTTCAGGGTTGTGCGCATTCTCACTCCTGCTCGATATCGCCCGACTTCATCTTTCGCGGAGGGCTGCTTTTAGCATCAGCCGTGGAGGAAATAAAGGGGTATATAAACGCCGCGCGCCCCTTTATTTCCTCCCCGTCGGCTGCAAATTGCCCTTCGCCGCTCAGTGATGAAGTCGAACGTTTTAATAACCCGCGAAGGAGAAAATCAGTATGCGCACAATGAAAGTCAACATCGCCACTCGTGAATCAGACGAACAGTTTAAAACAGATAAATATCTGCGCTGTGCCGTAACCAATGGTAAAGCTCGCCTTGATTATATCCCGGACCTCTTTTTTACGCCGTTAGCCGATAATATGGCCGCGAGCTGGTTACGCCAGCATTCTGAATACGACGGCGGTTCCTGGTCTTACTGGGTTATTCCACAGGGTGTCGGCGGGAATATTGCACCAAACAGCATCCAGTTCATTACCACGCAGACCGGATATATCGCACCTGAAGGTGAGCAGCGTTACAGGATGTGCATCCCGGGAAATTATTTCGAAGGTGAGGTCAGCGCTGATGCAGCAGGCATTATTGCCACGCTGATGATTATGAACAGGCTGTCCTGGCACGTGGCTGAAATGGGGCCGCAATATGACCAGATCTGCAGGCGACTGGTTTCACGGCAGGATGCGCTGAAGGATTATATCAGCATTATTCATCATCCCGAACGGCATTTAATATGGCGGGCAATTGATTAATCACTTCTCTGTTATAAAGACCTCATGAATGAGGCCTTCATTTTTTTGTTAAAGATGACTGGCCGGCATTTTTATTTTTTTTGATAGCGAGGTAGATGGCCTCAATCTTCCTGGCGTACTCCAGTCGTCGTATGGCCTGCCTGTCCGTTCTTAGGAACCCGGCGTTGTAGGCGCCGACTGCCTCCCAGCTGACTCCCCATTTTTTAAAAGCCAGTGCCAGATAATAAGCACCGGTGTAAATATTCAGACAGGCATCAGTCAGAAGGTGTCCCGGTTTAATACCGTACTGCGACAGTTCACCCTGGTGTTGCGAGTCGATCTGCATCAGTCCGGCACCGTAGCCAGCTCCCGGGTTTTTCCCGATGGCATTCACCTTCCATTTAGACTCCTGCCATGAAATAGCCCGCAGCAGATCGGGATCTATTCGATAGTCCCGTCCTGCCATATCAAAACAATCCGCAGCCCAGGCAGGCGTGGAAATTAAAAGCAGGGTAGCTAATACCAGTTGTTTTCTCAAAAGACTCCCTCCGGGTCGGTTCCTGCAAATACGTTAACCCAGACCATAACCAGACTCAACATATATGCACTCCTCACCACAAAATCACCACACCCCACGCAAAATTAAAATTTTGCAGATTGCTACTTGAAAACAGTGAGTTAACGTGGCTTATGTTATTTTATTTAATATAAGCTAATGTGTCAGTGAATTAAAAACGATTCACTGACAATTCATGAATGATTCGCTAATGAATCGTTTATGATTCACCTCATTAGAATCAGGGGGTTAAGATGAATTGACTTGTAATTCAATTCATGATGTGATTCGCATATTGAATTGCAAAAGAAAGGCCTGAGACATGATTCAATTCATGAATTAAATTGTGAGTCCTTCGCATGGTTTAGCATCAGGTAAATAGATTTAGGTCTGAAGTTTTTATAAGGAGAACGATATGGGTAAAGTGCAGGCCTACCCCAGTGATGAAGTGTGTGAGAAAATTAATGCGATTGTGGAAAAACGTAGAATGGAGGGGGCGAAGGAGAAAGATGTCAGTTTTTCCAGTATATCGACAATGTTACTTGAGTTAGGCCTTCGGGTTTATGAAGCTCAGATGGAACGTAAAGAATCCGGATTTAATCAGATGGCATTCAACAGGGCTTTACTTGAAAGTATTGTGAAAACACAATTTTCAGTAAATAAAGTCCTGGGGATTGAATGTCTGAGTCCTCATGTTAAAGATGATCCCCGCTGGCAATGGAAGGGTATGGTTCAGAATATCCAGGAGGATGTTCATGAAGTCATGCAAAGATTTTTTCCTGATGATGAAAATAATGATGAAGAATAACATAGGATTTTTCGTGGCAAAGACGTTGATTGTGTTAATTAAAGGAAAATCCATTCAGTGTATGTGCGATTCTTCTAATAATGGTTAATATTTCAGGATAAAGATCTGGTCATTTTAGGTGACATTACTGGGGCTGGATTTTATAATTAAGGTGTAGTTAAAATTTGAGAAACATTGGTGTAGAGAGCTCGAACCTCTCTACACCAACTATCCATAGAAACCTTCTAGGAGGCACCTATGTGTGCGATGGATCGTAGTCAAATCATAGTGTACAGTCAATCGGAAATCATCAAGCATCTTGATGATTTACTTTCAATCTCATCAAGTCACTGCTTTATACGCGATGCTCATGGCGAATTAATTTATTTGAGCCCTCTCTTTGAAAAAAACATGTTGAATGACAATGAACTAAAATCCTGGTTCTCGTCAATTTCTGTTGATGTTCGGTTAGAATTATTTAACGCCGAGATCAATTCCTTGTCAGGGATGGGACCGTATATCTTTAAGAATGTTAAATCAATAAATTGTTTGCTAAATGTATTTATTGAATCCATTTCTCTAAATGATGCTAAATTTGTAAGATGGGTTTTCTTTTCAGAATCCACGAGTTTCTTACCTCTGGAGAACGAACATAGCCGATCCTCTATACAAATTGATGATATCTTTTGTTTGAGAAAAAAAGTGGATTTAGATTTCTGGAAGGTTTTTAACTTGTATGCTTATGGTTTTACTATATCAAAAATTTCTGGTTCTACAAATTTGACTGAAGACCAGGTTAAAAAATTAATAAGAAAAATTAAAAATGATTGCTTTATAAATAACAGGGACTGCTTGGGGGTGTTGATTTTGAATACACTTAATTATAGCCAGCTTGCTTTTAATGTAATCAAAATCCTATCTGGCAAGTGTTAAATTTATGTAAATCACGCGCACTTTTAGTGCGGGTGATTGTGAAAATAATTTACTCAAAACCCCTCCTTAATTTGTTTACTTTTAATTCTGCAAATGTAAACTTTTTTAAGAGTTGGTAATTTTATTTTGGAGGTCGATTGGAAAGAGCGATTAGGAGTAACGCACGACCTGCGCCAGGGAAAAATGTTCTTCTGAAACTTGATGAAGAGACTAATCGTCGACTTATCAAAGCAAAAGACAGAAGCAGAAGAAGTAAAACATCCGAAGCCTATTTGAGACTGAAAGATCATCTTGAAAGGTTTCCGGACTTTTATAACTCAGAACTTACCGTACCAGGAGGTGAACAGGAGAGATGATTTAGCAACATAGTCATAAATTTGTTTTATATATCCATCATTCTTTTTTAAAGGAAATAAACATGAATGCTGTATTAAGTGTTCAGGGCACTGCTGTCTCTGAAGAAACTAAGCCGTCTTTTCTGTCCCGCGTTTTCAGCAAGAAGACGGCACTGAAAACCCTGAAGTATGCCCTGCCTGCTGTGGCTGTGGCCGCGCTGTTCCCGCAGGCGGCGATGGCCACCGCGACTGACCTGATGAAGTCCGGTGATACCACGGTCAAGGGTACCTTCGGTAAGTCTTCCAGCGTGGTCAAGTGGGTGGTACTGGCTGAAGTTATCGCAGGTGGCATCATGTACATGATGACCAAGAACGTAAAATTCCTGTTTGGCTTCGCCATTATTTCCACCTTTATCACCATCGGTATGTCAGTCGCCGGATACTGACAGGGAATAAGTGATGACGGGAGACGAATTAAAGAAATACCGTTTCCCGGAAACACTGACTAACCAGTCCCGCTGGTTTGGTTTATATCTCGATGAACTTATCCCGGCCGTGATATGTCTCGGCTGGGGTTTCTGGACCAGCAAGTTCATATTTGGTATGGCTGCAGCGGCACTGGTTTTCTGGGGTATCAAGAAACTGAAAAAAGGGCGGGGCAGCTCCTGGCTACGCGACCTGATTTACTGGTATCTGCCAACGTCTCTTCTTAAAGGTTTCTTTCATGATGTTCCGGACTCCTGTTTCCGGCAGTGGATTAAATAAATCAACGGGGAAATAACATATGGAACATGGTGCCAGGCAAGATACCACGCGTGTTATCGCCGTGGGATTTATCTGTCTGGGGACGCTTTTTACCCTCAGTCTTGCGACAAATATCATTCAGGGCATTAATAACTACCGCCTTCAGACAGAACAGAAAGTGGCGGTGACACCGATGTTATTCAGTGCCCCGTTTGCGGTTTCACAGAATCAGGCCGACGCCTCTTATATTGAACAACTGGGGCTGAGTTTTATTGCGCTTCGCCTTAACGTCACACCGGAAACGGTTGATGCCCAGCATCAGCAGCTGCTCCGGTATGTATTACCGGCCTCGCAGAACAGTCTTAAGGTCCAGCTGGCTGAAGATGCGAAACGAATAAAAGAAAATAATGTTAACGCCACCTTTTATATGACGTCTGTCCGCGCCTGGCCTGCGGAGAACCGCGTTGATATCAGGGGGGAGCTGAAAACATGGATTGGTGATTCGAAACCCTACAGCGAAATTAAAAGTTATGTCATTCAGTTCAGTCGCGTCGACGGCGTCAGCTGGCTGGCGCGTTTCGGAGAAATAAATAATGAAAAAAATTAATCCGTTATTTATTTCAGGTTGCCTGTTATTTACGGTGCCTGCAATGTCCGCCACCCTCAGTGGGACGCTGGCCCCGACCGTGGTCCCTCTGACAAACGGCGGGCAGGCTAATATCGCGGTGAGCAACACCGATCCGAACCTTTTTACTGTACCCGGGGACCGTATCACCGCGATTAACAGCCTGGATGGCGGCCTGACCAATCAGGAGCAGACCGACAGCGGGGGGGCTATTCTGGCGACCGTCAGTAAAAAGCCGTTCACCTTTATCGTGGAAACCGAGCGCGGCCTGAACTTCTCCATACGTGCTGTGCCGCACGCAGGCGTCGGTAGAACCATTCAGCTTGTCAGTGAATTGTCGGGAACACCGGGACCGGCCAGGGCATGGGAAGAGTCTAATCCGTATGAATCCGTACTGGTCACCCTGAACCGTGCCGTGCGCCAGGGGAGTGTTCCTGGTGACTATCAGGCTGTCCCGGTCACGTCAGAAACGCTGGCGGTGCCAGCCGGTTTGCGTGCCACGGCAGAGAAAGTCTGGACAGGGCATCACCTGAAGGTCGTCCGTTACAGTCTGGATAATGTCTCGCTGTCGCCTCGTATGGTGCGTGAGAGCGATTTCTGGCAGCCCGGCACGCGCGCCGTCATGCTCAGTACGCCTGCAGGACCGCTGACCGCCGGTGGCCGGATGCAGGTCTGGGTGACCACCTCTGATGCTGGAGGGAACCGCTGATGGCGAACTTCAACACGCTGATTAAGCGCAAGCAGTACCTCTGGCTGGGGCTCATTCTGGTGGGCGGCGCAGCTGCCGTTGGCGGCGGTCTGTATCTGTCAGAGCTGAACCTGAGCTCTGATGAAGAGGCCCCTGCTCAGGGCGAACCCGCACCGGACATGACCGGGGTGGTCGACAGCAGCTTCAACAGCAAAGTGGAGCAGCATGCCACCACCGAGATGCAGGCCACGGCGGCAGACCTGAACAAGCGATTTGCCTCCCTGCAGGGGGAAGTGGACCTGCTCAGTAAAGCGCGGAATGCAGACCAGGTCCGTATCGACAAACTCAGCAATGAGAATGCGGCCATGCAGGAACAGCTGAAGGCGCTGGGCGTTAAGCCGGCTGTCTCTGGCGGCGAACCTGCGCCAACACCGCCGTCTCCGCCTCCTGGCCCGGAAGGCGAGCCGCAGCCTGCCAGTTATCCGCCGCAGTCCGGCGCAGCGGTACCGCCTCCGACGGCATTTTATCCGGGCAATGGTGTGACACTACCGCCACAGGTCAGCTACCAGTCTGTGCCGGTTCCGAACCAGATACAGCGTAAAACATTCAACTACAACCGGGGCAAAAAAGGGCGGGAGCTGCCCTATATCCCTTCCGGCAGCTTTGCGAAGAGCATCCTGATTGAAGGGGCCGATGCGAATGCTTCTGTCACGGGTAACGAATCCACGGTGCCGATGCAGCTGCGTGTGGTGGGTCGTGTCGAGATGCCGAACAGCAAAACGTATGACCTGACCGGCTGCTTTGTCGGTCTCGAAGCCTGGGGGGATGTCTCCAGTGAGCGCGCCATCGTCCGCACCCGCAATATCAGCTGCATCAAAGGGGACAAAACCATCGACCAGCCGATAGCCGGGCACGTCTCTTTCATGGGCAAGAACGGGGTGAAAGGGGAAGTCGTGATGCGTAACGGAAAAATCCTCGGCTGGGCATGGGGGGCCGGTTTTGTTGACGGGATTGGTCAGGGAATAGAGCGTGCTTCTCAGCCGGCTGTCGGGCTGGGGGCCACGGCGACGCTCGGTGCCGGTGATGTTCTCAAAATGGGGTTTGGAGGCGGTGCGTCAAAAGGAAGTTCAACACTGAGCGAGTACTACATTAAACGTTCAGAGCAGTATCACCCTGTTATCCCGATTGGTGCCGGCAATGAAGTCACCGTGGTCTTTCAGGATGGGTTCCAGCTGAAAACCATTGAGGAGCTGGAAGCGGAAAAGAACGGTCAACAACAGGCGCAGAATCAGGAGCCGGTCGCGCAGCCTGAAGCGCAACAGTCAGGCAGCAACCTGAACGGGTTTAACACTGACGAAATGCTGAAAAAACTGGGCAAGCTGGACCCACGCCAGTTCTCACCAGGCGCAGAAGCGCAGGGAGAAAACCATGGTTAAGTCCCGCACTGCTCTCGTTCTGTCCTCGCTGCGCTGGTTCCGCTGGCTGATTCAGCATGCGGTAGTGTATCCGCTGGCCACGATGATGCTGCTGATTGTGGCAGCGCTGTGGCGTGGTCATATCACGCCCGGTCAGATGCTGGTGAATACCATCGAATCGGTGCAGCGGGAAGGATATGTCATTCACGACTGCACGGAACCCGCTTCGCGCGAAGCACTCAATGGTGATGCGGTGAAGCCATTACTGCCTCCTGTTTTACAGGAGGATTGCTCTTCTTTCAGTACGGATGCGGCAGGGTATGCAGCACATATCGACCAGGGCTACACGAAAAACATCCTCTGGCTCTGGTTTCTGATGGCGGTGGTGTTTACGGGTGTCGCGGTGGTTTTCGGCCGTACCCCTGCCAGCAGAACAGGTATCACGTGGGTGAGGGATGCGCGGGGGAATGTTTTTCCCGGATGCAGACCCGGCAAAGGCGCGATATCACCGTTACTGGCCGGATATCAGAAACGCGGTGAGACCATCGTGATTTATGACCCTTCCGCCAGATTTAGCGAGGAAGATAAAAATGAAAACAAAGAGAAATAATCCATACCCCGATGAAACCGGTAATGCGGTTCCGGTCGGGGAGCCTGGTGCAGGAAAAACAGCGTTTTCATCAGAACTGATTTTCGCCCGATCGGATGTCACTCAGCTTAAGCGTGTTGACGAAGCGATGAGTCCGGGAGAGCGGGATAAATTTGTCCGGACGATTAAGGCAAACACTCTGTTCAGGATGAACCTGAAAAAATAACTGATAAATAGCGAGAAATATCATGAAGGAATTAATGCTGTTAATTCCTCTGGGCAGCGCTTTGCTCTTAACCGGGTGCGCGGGCACAGAGACGGAATTCGAATGTAATGCCACGACATCGGATACCTGTATGACGATGGAGCAGGCGAATGAGAAAGCGAAGGCCCGGGAGGAAAGCGCCGCAAAGCCGGCTGCGGCCGGGTTGCCTCGACTGGCTGACGGCAACTTCCGCACGCTGTCGCAGGTATCGTACCCGCTGCCGCCGCAACCGACCCTCTCTGCAACCGGCACAACTCCAGTGTCAACGGCGGCAGTGAAACCGGCAGGCATGCTGAGCGCGCCGCCAGTACACCCGGTGCAAAACGCCAGCAATCGGACCGCGCCGCTCACTGCCACGCCGGTCAGTCAGACATTTCGTTCACCTGTAACGCTGCCGGGCAATTATCCCCGGCCACTCAGGAAGGGAGAACAGACGGCCTCCCTCTGGATAGCGCCGTATATCGATGCTGAAGACGTCTATCACCAGCCCACCACGGTGTTATTTGTGGTGACGCCATCGGCATGGGGTCAGCCCCGAATTAACTAATCAACAGCGGCGTTAATGGCGCTGTGAACACTGAATGTACACCGGATTTAAAACGAGTGCCCTCTGCGTTGAAAGGGATGGGCGGTAGCGTGCTTTGCACCTCGCGCTTGTGGTCTGAAAATTTATGAAGAATGGAGTCGTTTTTTATGATTAAGTTTCAGGATTTTAAAAAAGATAAAAAAACATCTGGCAATGGGGAGATTGACTGCGTCCGTAAAATGAATGAATGGATTGAAAACAAGAATATTCAGGTAATTTCAGTTGAAACCCTGACCGAAGTTACTGGCGACGGTTTCTCTACCGACACCTGTTTTATAATGCTCAGGCTCTGGTATAAGGAAGTCTGTTAAGTCCAAAGGAGTCAAGTATCAATTTCGGGCAAAGATTGATGATACCCTGGTGTTTTATCCAGAGCATCACCACGGTGTTATTTGTGGTGATGCCATCGGCATGGGGCCAGCCCCGGATTAACTGATATCCCACACGCCTGCGCCATTTCCGGCGGGGGCGCGCTTTCTTATTACTGGCTTTATAACGAGTACCCCGCGCGTTGAAAGGGGAGGGCGGTAGCGTGTTCAGAGGATGGGATAATGACTGAGGCTTTTAAATATACCTGGCTGCTTCTGAAAGAAGAGCCGGTATACATACCACTGATTTTCATGATTACGGGTACTGGAGTTATTTCTGTTTTTTTTGTTCTGAAGGATTTCAGGTCATGGTGGAGTAAACTAATCCTCCTGGTAATTGATGTCTTATTTTGTTTGTTTATATTTATTGCTGCACTTGAACCTGAGTCTACTTATAAAAATATTCAACAAAGAAAAGATAATATTTCTTTTACGCTTAAAAACTGCAAGGTCTCCGCATTTGAAGCACAACAGGCAGGGTTGCTCGGGACAACAAAAGATGCCTGGTCCTGTCCTGATGGGATAACCCGCTACCTTCCTGTTAAGTACAGGCCAGAGGCTGGTTCGTCTGAAAAAATGCAGAGTGAATTGCACTGAATTTATTTACTGAAAGGTAAGGCTGGTTATGAGTGAATTATTCAAATGGGGTCTCGCGCTGGTCATTACTGTGGTCGGGTATGCTCTGTTGTTATCTTCTGACAGCCACGCTGTACCCGAGGCGCAGGCTCATCACTGGATTAATGACTGCCGGTTACTGGAGTCGAATATTGACAGGGGGTTTCTCTCTTCCGCGCAAAACCGGCTTCAGTGTGGTGACGTTATTGAAAATGTCAGCAAGGCTGATTATGACAGGGCGATAAATGGCGATAAGCAAATAAAAACCATCGCAGAATTAATTGAAGAACTGTTCGGCGTTAATTTATAAACGGAGACAATAAGGTATGCATACCTTCATTTTTCTGGTGCTGATGACACCGGCTAGTGCCGGTGGTATCTGGAGTATCACACCTATGCCCAATACGGATGTGTGCCTCAAAATGCTGCGTGCAGTCGAAGCGCGTGGAGGCAACAGAAGGTTCGGAAGTAATACGGGTGAGTGCATTGAAGTTAAAACGCGAGAACCCCTGAACAGTACGATGGAAACGCTGAACGGAGGCAGTCAATGAGAGCCTACTACCTTGAAGGAGATAATATTGAGTGGCTTATTGGTGTGTGCCTGATCCTTTTCGTTATCGGTGTTGTCGGTGCGCTGGCCATGTTTGTTATCCCTGAAAAGATTAATCTGCGAGTCTGCAGGGCTAATGTATTTTTCTTTAGTGCGCTTATGGCAGTGGTTGCGTTTGTCACACTTATCGTCTTTACCAGTCGGTCATTCACGATGGATGAGCTGGAAGCCGGGAGACACTGGAAAAATGACTGTAAACTCCTTGAGGCAAACATTCCGACGGGCGCATTTACCGAACCTGTTAATAAACTGGGTTGTGCCGGTGTCATCATTAATATACCGACGGTTCAGTATGATGAGTATATCCGCCAGTGGGAGTTATATAAGCGTGCAGGTAAATAGTTTTTAAATTCGCCTGAGCGACTTTCGGTGTTTATTTGTGTCTGCGATTTTAAAAATGGCTTTGCGTGATATATCCGCGAACTACAGCCTGATATTTCTCTGAATTTCTAAAATGTATTAAGGAATGCTCGCATGAGTAATAACATCATGGATACCGTCGCGCAGGCCGTGAACTCGCTGGTCTCTGCGCTGAAGCTGCCCGACGAATCTGCCAAAGCCAATGACACGCTGGGCAGCATGAACTTTCCGCAGTTCAGCCGTATCCTGCCTTATAAGGATTATGACTCTGCCACCGGGCTGTTTATTAATAACAAAACCGTCGGCTATATGTTTGAAGCGCGCCCGCTTCCCGGTGCGGATAAAGATATCGTCTCCACGCTGGAGCATTTACTGCGCAGTAAACTTCCCCGCGGTGTGCCGGTCAGTTTTCATCTGGTATCCAGTAAGCTGGTCGGGAATGATATCGACTACGGCCTGCGTGAATTCCGCTGGAGCGGTACACAGGCTAAAAAGTTTAATGCCATCACCCGCGCCTACTATCTCCGGGCAGCCGAAACACAGTTTCCCCTGCCGGACAATCTGGATTTGCCCCTGACGCTGCGTAACTACCGCGTCTACATCTCCTGCTGCGTGCCCCGCAAGAAGAACTCCACCTCGCAAATTGTGGAGCTGGAGAATCAGATTAAAGTGTTACGGGCATCGCTCGGCGGGGCTTACATCCCGACGCGTATTCTCGATGCAGCCGGGCTGGTCGAACTGATGCGGGAGCTGATTAACCCGGACCCGCACGAGATGTACCGGGTGCCGTACAAGCTGGACCCGTATCAGGACCTGAACTACCAGTGCGTGGATGACAGCTTCGACATGCAGGTCACCGCCGGTCACCTGAAAATCGGCCGCCTGGGGCGCGACGGGAAAGAGTGCGTGACCCGGGTGACGAACTACCACCTGGAGTGTGACCCGGAAATCGCCTTTCTCTGGACCGCGGCGGACAACTACGCCAACCTGCTGAACCCTGAGCTCTCCATCTCCTGCCCCTTTGTCATCACGCTGACGCTGATGGTCGAGGACCAGGTGAAAACCCAGAACGAAGCCAACCTGAAATTCATGGACGTGGAGAAGAAAAGCAAAACTTCCTATGCGAAGTATTTTCCGAACGTAATAAAAGAAGTGCAGGAGTGGGGCGATATCCGCCAGCGTCTGGCGACCAACCAGACCTCTCTGGTGTCCTACTTCTTTAACATCACCACGTATACCGCCGACAACGCAGAGGCCTCTCTCGCTACCGAACAGCAGGTGCTCAACAGCTACCGTAAGGGCGGTTTCCAGCTTATCCCGGCCCGCTACCATCACCTGCGTAATTTTCTGGCCATGATGCCGTTCAAGTGCGGCGAAGGCCTGTTTAAAGAGCTTCAGGCGGCAGGTGTGGTGAAGCGGGCTGAGACGTTCCAGGTGGCCAACCTTCTGCCGGTTGTTGCTGACAGTCCGCTGGCGCCGGCAGGACTCCTGGCCCCCACCTACCGTAACCAGCTGGCGTTCATCGACCTGTTCTACGAGGGAATGAACAACACCAACTTCAACATGGCGGTCTGCGGCACCTCCGGGGCGGGGAAAACCGGTCTGATCCAGCCCCTCATTCGCAGCGTGCTCGACTCCGGCGGTTTTGCCTGGGTCTTCGACATGGGCGACGGCTACAAGCTCCTGTGCGAAAACATGGGTGGCGTGTATCTCGACGGCGACTCGCTGAAGTTTAATCCGTTCGCCAATATTCTCGACGACGCGAACTTTGACCTGTCCGCCGAGCGTATCCGCGACCAGATGTCGGTGATGGCCAGTCCCAACGGCAACCTGGATGAAGTACACGAAGGTCTGCTCCTGCAGGCGGTCCGGGCGGCCTGGCTGAGTAAGCGCAACAAGGCGCGCATCGATGATGTGGTGGACTTCCTCCAGAGCGAGAAAGACAGTGAGGAATACGCCGACTCGCCGGGGGTGCGCAGCCGTCTTGATGACATGATCATCCTGCTCGACCAGTACACCGTGAACGGGCTGTACGGGGAGTACTTCAACTCCGATGAGCCGTCCCTGCACGACGATGCCCGGATGGTGGTCCTTGAGCTGGGCGGGCTGGAGTCGCGCCAGTCCCTGCTGGTCGCGGTGATGTTCTCGCTGATTATCTATATCGAGAACCGGATGTACCAGTCCCCGCGCAGCCTGAAAAAACTTAACGTTATCGATGAAGGCTGGCGACTGCTGGACTTCAAAAACGAGAAGGTCGGGACCTTTATCGAGAAGGGCTACCGGACGGCGCGCCGGCACACCGGGGCTTATATCACCATCACCCAGAACATCGTCGACTTCGACTCCCCGACCGCATCGAGCGCGGCACGGGCCGCCTGGGGTAACTCATCGTACAAGGCCATTCTGAAGCAGTCAGCGAAGGAGTTTGCGAAATACAACCAGCTGTATCCAGACCAGTTCAGCAAGCTTGAGAAAGACATGATTAACGGATTCGGCTCGGCCAAAGAGCAGTGGTTCTCCTCTTTTATGCTGCAGGTGGAGGCGAACTGCTCCTGGCATCGCCTGTTTGTCGACCCGCTCAGCAGGGCGATGTACTCCTCCAAAGGCCCGGACTTCGAGTACATGAAAGCGCGCCGGGCAGAAGGTGTCGATATTCACGATGCGGTGTACGGCCTGGCCTGCCGCAACTTTGACAGGGAGATGGCTGAGCTTGAATCCCGGATATCTGAAAACGACACAGAGGAAAACCGCTGATGGAAGAGAATGCAGAGCAACAAACGGAGCAGATGCAACAGCAGCAGAGGCCGGAACAGCAGCAAAACAAAGCGACATCGCGCACTTTCCGGCGGGTGCTGGTCATCACCGCCCTCGTCGTTTTTACCCTGGCCTGCAACGTCATGCTCACGCGGGTGATGCTGGCGTACACCACGCCACGGGTGGTGGCCTTCGATATGAAAAAGACGCTCGACAACTTTATGGACAGCGTCAGCCAGAAGCCACTGACTGAGGCGCAGTCAAAAGTGCTCTCGGACCGGTTTAACGAGGCACTGGAGAAGAGCCTGGCGGATTATCAGCAGCAACATCATGTGCTCATTCTGGTCTCACCCGCCGTGGTTCAGGGCGCATCCGATGTGACCCGCACCATTCAGCACGACATTGCCCGCCGGATGAAAGGAGCACAGCAATGATACGACTGAAAGGCTGCCTGCTCGCCAGCTGTCTTTTGTCGCCGCTGACACAGGCGGCCGACCTCGGGACCTGGGGGGATTTGTGGCCCGTGCGCGAGCAGGACATGCTGCAGCTCATCACGCAGCGTCTGCAGAAACTGCAGACCTCCGGTCAGTGGGACCAGACGATGGATGAATTTAAACAGCGCGTCATTGAAAACAGCCAGCGCCCGGCGCCGGTGGAGGGGATTAAACGGGCAGAGAAGTATGAGCAGCGCTGGTTTGACCCCAGCATCCGTCTGAGTGAAGACCTGAAAGACCATGAGGGGCGGGTGTTTGCCCGCAAGGGCGAAGTTGTGAACCCCCTGAAAACCGTGCCGTTTATGCAGACCCTGTATTTCATCAACGGGGATGACGCCGACCAGGTGGCGTGGATGAAGCGCCAGGTGCCGGAAACCCTGATGAGCAAGATTATCCTGGTGCGTGGCAGCGTGCCGGACACGTCCGCCGCACTGGACAGCCGGATTTATTTCGACCAGAACGGCGTGTTGAGCCAGCGCTTTGGCCTGACCACGGTGCCGGCGCGTATCACGCCGGCTCCGTCTGGTGAACGGCTGAATATTGAGACCTTCCCGCCGGCCCCGCAGCCATGAACCGACGAGACTGGCCGGCAGGTCGTCACACAGCAAGCCGGGAAGACGGCACAACTCAGAGGACGAAGAACATGACATCCAACAGTCGTATCAATCCGGGCAACACCCTTCACCGCAATGATAGTACGGTCTGCTGCGAGAGTCTGACCGCTGAAGCATGGGGGCATCATGATAAATAAGGCTCTGGCACTCATTTTATATTGCCTGCGCTGGCTGGTCTGGGCAGTCCATTACCTGGTTATGTGGCCTGCTGCAACGGTAATGCTGTTTGTAATCTTAATTTTCTGGCTGCGTGACACCACGCCGGGCCAGGTAGCGGCAGACGAAATAGCGGCTTCAACGCGATATGTAAATTATGGGGAATTCAGGACACCGGGAGGGTGTGGTCCGAACTTAGGCGGTCCTTTATTCGGAGAGCACTGTCGTAGCACGGATGCTGCGGGTTATGCCGATTATATAAAAGAGAGTATTGACGAATTGTGGCGCGGAACCTGGAAAGCGCTTTGGATCGTAATGGCGCTGGTATATGCAGGACTGTCCTGGCTTCTGGGGTGCTTTCCCCGTTTCCCTCGCCATGTATTTGTCAAAGTGGCAGGTGACGCGGGAAGCGTCACCCTTCCCGATAACCGGCTCAGGGAGACAGATCAGAAATGAAAGCTGCTGTGTTCTTTCTCATCTGCATGACTTTTTCGGTATTCTCGGGCCGCGCCGCTGCAGACCCTTCCTGTGAGGGACGATTTGTTAACCCGATCACCGATGTATGCTGGCGCTGTATCTTCCCCCTGTCGCTCGGCAGCGTGCAGGTCGGCAAAGGCGACCTGCCGGATACCAGCAATCCCGGCAGTCCCCTGCAGCTCTGCCCGGCTCCGCCGCCGCTGTTTGTTCGCCCCGGTCTGGCCATCGGGTACTGGGAGCCCATGGCGATGACGGACGTCAGCCGTTCCCCGGGCTGCATGGTTAATCTGGGGGGATTCAGCATCAACCTCGGCAAGACCGGCATGGGGACCGCGAAAAAGGACGACAAACAGGTGAACGGGGCCTTCTATCACGTGCACTGGTACAAATACCCGCTGACGTACTGGCTGAACATCATCACGTCAGCAGGCTGCCTGGAAGGGGGCGATATGGATATTGCGTATCTTTCCGAGATTGACCCGACCTGGGTGGACAGCAGCCTGACTACCATCCTGAATCCGGAAGCCATTCTGTTTGCCAACCCGATTGCGCAGGGCGCCTGTGCTGCTGATGCGATGGCCAGCGCGTTTCATATGCCGCTGGATGTTCTGTTCTGGTGCGCCGGCTCTCAGGGTTCGATGTATCCCTTCAGCGGCTGGGTCAGCAACGAGTCCAGTCCGCTGCAGTCCTCGTTACTGGTCAGCGAGCGCATGGCGTACAAGCTTCACCGGCAGGGACAAATCATGGAGAGCATCGGCAAGGACAAGGCGGTCTGTTATGAGTACCCGTCCCCGATTATCCCCAAAGAGCGCTGGCGCTATCAGATGGTGAACATGTACCCCGACAGCGGTCAGTGCCATCCCGTGGGTCGCAGCGTGATGCGCTGGGAAGCGGGACGAAATCCCCCCAACTCACGAAAGAACTACGGCTATCTGATGTGGCGTAAACGTAACTGCGTCTTCCTCTGACAGGAGTCTCCGATGAAATTTATCAATGCGATGATTGTGATGGCCTTACTGACCATGAAGGTGTGTGGGGCCGTTGGCCCCACAACCGAAGACAGAGCCTGGCTGAAACAGCAGGAGAATTTAAGCGAGCAGCTGCGCCAGCATCCCGACAGACAGCTGCGGGAGGAGCTGGAAGCGCAAATTAAGCGCAATCCACTCAACCGCTCAGACAGCCAGTTTATCGATAATCTTCTGAGCCAGCAGAAAGCAGCGAATCAGGAAAAACCGACAGAAGGGGCACTGTATTTTGTCTCCTTCTCGATACCGGAAGAGGGGCTGAAGCGCATGCTGCATGAAACCCGCCAGTACGGTATTCCGGCAACACTGCGGGGACTGATTAATAACGATATGAAGACCACCACTGACGCGGTGCTGCAGCTGGTAAAGGACGGTGTCACCGATGGCGTCCAGATCGATCCGACGCTGTACTCACAATACAACATCCGGAGTGTCCCGGCCCTGGTGGTCCGTTGTCAGACGGGGTTCGACGTGGTGCGCGGCAATATTCGCCTGAAACAGGCGCTGGAGAAAGTGGCGGAAACAGGTGACTGCGCACAGACGGCCAGAACAATGCTGGGAGGTGTCCGGTGAAAGAACTCCCGCTCATTCTGACACTGCACGCCTCTGTCCTCAGTGCCTTCATCTGGCTGGCATCACCGGCCTGTGCTGACAGCGGTACCGACTATAAAGCCGGGTCGGATTTTGCGAAGCAGGTGCAGGGCAGCGGGATTGACTCGCTGAAAAACTTCAGCGGCGAGCAAAACCTGCCGGGGTATACCGACAGCCCGGACCAGACAAAATACTACGGTGGCGTCACTGCCAGCGGAGACAGTGCCCTGAAAGGTGACTCGGCCGCTGAGTTCAGCCAGGGCGAGACCGGTAAAACCATTACGGAGTCATTCACAAACCGGCCTCCGGACCTGGTTTCCCCGGAGGCACCGTTTATTCAGTCGGCAAAAGACATCGAATCCCGGGCGGATACGATTGTCGGGGATACCGGACAGGCCTGTACGGCCCAGGTGGTTAACCGCAGTGAATTCACGAACCACACCTGTGAGCGCGACCTTCAGGTTGAGCAGTACTGTATGCGGACGGCGACCATTACCGGTCACTATAACGATACGACGACGACTGATGTGTACAGCGTGGCGCTGAAGGATGCCTGGCAGGAGGGCGACCAGGTCAAAGTGCGCTTCAGTTTCGGTGTGACCGGGACACTTATTCATGCAGAGGCGCAGTATTTCATTACCAGCCTGCCGAATTATGCGCCACCGGGGCAGGCAAGGACGCTCTA
Source organism: Klebsiella grimontii (assembly GCF_042137965.1). NCBI lineage: Bacteria > Pseudomonadati > Pseudomonadota > Gammaproteobacteria > Enterobacterales > Enterobacteriaceae > Klebsiella > Klebsiella grimontii. Next base: position 98,907 of record NZ_CP169722.1, on the reverse strand, counting down.
TGCCCTTGGCGGTTCGGTTCGTGTGGAAGGGGGGCAGGAGTGGAAAACCCTTTCCGGTGGCGGTTATCAGGTTGTGGAGGGCCGGGACGAGATTATGACCATTAAGCTGCATGACAGCTATTCGGTCAGCTACTTCGCCGGCATACTGGCCCGGAATCTCCGCTCCGGTTACATCACTCTGAACATCCGCGCCACAATGCAGGTCGCCTCAAAAGAGTGGGAGCCTGACGTCACCTGGGTTGAGAACTGCGCCTTTAACAAAGATGAAGGAAACAAAACATCGTCAGAATGTACTGAGCCGGGAAGCACGAAAGAGGTCTGGCAGGACGGGAAAGCGTACCCGGTTTATCAGGCCTGCTGGGCTTACAGGGACACGTACATTACTCAGCCTGCAGATTTTGGTGCCTGTCAGTCTCTGATGGATAACAAAGCCTGCACCCTGTCATCCCGCCAGTGCGCCTTTTACAGTGAGGACGGAAGCGGGACCTGTCTTCATGAGTACGCTACGTTCTCCTGTGAGACGCGGACCAGCGGGAAGCAGATGATTTGCGGCGGGGATGTGTTCTGTCTCGATGGCGAATGCGATAAGGCGGCCTCCGGGAAGAACAATGATTTTGGTCAGGCAGTCTCCGAACTGGCCGCCCTGGCGGCAGCCGGTAAGGACGTGGCTGAGATGGACGGCGTGAATGTCAGGGCCTTCACCGGCAACGCGAAATACTGCAAGAAGTTCGCCGCCGGATTCAGTAACTGCTGCAAGGACAGTGGCTGGGGGCAGGATGTGGGGCTGGCGCGCTGCAGCGGCGAAGATAAGGCGCTCGCGAAAGCCAAAGCCAACAAGCTGACCATCAGCATCGGGGAGTTCTGTTCGAAAAAAGTCCTGGGTGTCTGTCTGGAGAAAAAGCGCAGCTACTGTCAGTTTGATTCAAAACTGGCGCAGATTGTTCAGCAGCAGGGACGAAACGGCCAGCTGCATATCGGATTTGGCGGCGCGAAAAGCCCGGACTGTCGGGGTATCAGCGTGGATGAGCTTCAGCGTATCAACTTTGACCAGCTGGATTTCACGAACTTCATGGAGGATTTAATGAAGAACCAGTCTATTCCTGAGAACTCAGCGCTGACAGAAAAAACGAAAGAACGCATCAAAGAGCTTCTCACACAGTCTTCTGCAAAGTAACCCCTCTTTAATAACATACATATCTAAAGGTGATTAAATGGCCGCGTCATTCATGGTGGTTGTTCTGCTTGTGGTCTTTCTTTTTATTCCGACTGGTATTGCTTTATGCATGTCAGGCCGCAGTCTGCTCCTGATATTCCTGGGTGCCCTGACGTGCCAGGCCGCTGTTGCCGTTGCGTTTGCAGGACTGTCTGCCCGGGGCTGGTCTGAGTCGATGGGGATGGGGGCGGCATCACTCATTTTCTACGTTATCGGGCTGCACAAGGCTGACGGTGTAAAACAGAATACTCGTAACGGGAGAGAAAAGAATGAAAGTTAATTTTCACAAACATCCTGCCGTCGATTTTTCGCTGAGACTGGCGCTGACGATAATTATTATTTCTCCGGTGCTGTACTTTTCATGGGATGCCGTCAAAGGAACATCAGGCAGTGATTATATCCTGAGCGTTATCTTTATTCTCTGCATGGGCGGTGTCGGACTTATGAATTATCTGTTTTTTTCGGCGCTGACCAGACTTTTACAGAAGGGAAAATAAAGGAGCAGGGATGGAAGAGAAAAAGTCGTATGGAATGGTGGTGCTGTTTGTCAGCGTGTTTGTTGTTTTTCTGGTGAGCATCATGTCTTACAGCCTGTGGCGGGACAAACAGATTAGTGCATTTATGGCCACCAACCGTGCCTGGGGTATCCAGTGTGACCGGATTTCTCAGGTCGCGTGGGTGGTCCGGGGTGGGGAGCGGGTGAATTTAACGATAACCGATCTCCCCCTTTACTGCAGCAGCTACCGCTTTGAACTGCGCAATGGTCAGGGTGAAGTCATTCACCTGCTCGATAAACACGCTGCCTACCAGCAACTTTCCCGCCAGCCACACTGATTAAAACAGGTAGTTATCATGCGAAAAATACACACCGCCCTTCTGGCGGGGTGCCTTTGCTGCACCCTGTTGCCGGCTTTCGCCAAAGATGCGGGCTGGCAGTGGTACAACGAGAAACTGAAGTCCCGGGAAGCTGAAAAGCCGCCAGTACCGGCGGCCCCGCCACCGCAAATGGATATTCTCCAGAAGCAGGCTCTCCTGCAGCAGGCGACTAAGAAAGCCCTGGCGGAAGCCATTATGTACCCCTCGGTACCGGCCTTTGTGAAGTACTTCCGGCTGCAGAACTACTGGACGCAGCAGGCCGGCCTGTTCTCGATGAGCGCGAAGAAGGCCATGCTGGCGCACCCGGAGCTCGATTACAACCTGCAGTACAGCCACTACAACGGCACGGTAAAAAACCAGCTGGCGGCCGACTATGCCGAACAGCGCCGGGCTATCTCGACCCTCGCGCAGCATTTTGGCGTGATGTTCTTCTACCGGGGCCGCGAAGCCATCGATGGCCAGCTGGTCCAGGTGATTCAGAACTTCCGCGAAACCTACGGCCTGAGCGTGATACCGGTGTCGGTCGACGGCGTCATTAACCCCATGCTGCCCGACAGCCGGACAGACCAGGGACAGGCCGCACAACTCGGTGTGAAGTTCTTCCCCGCGATGATGCTGGTCAACCCGAAAAGCGGCCAGGTGAAGCCGCTGAGTTACGGCTTCATCAGCCAGGACGACCTGGCGAAACAGTTCCTCTATGTCTCCAGCGACTTTAAACCAAACTTTTGAGGATTAACGGATGATTTATTTTCGGGCTGGATGTATTGCTCTGCTTTTTATCACCATTCCGGCGCTGGCATCAGAAATAATGGGTATTCCTGAGGGTAGTCGGATTTTTTGGTTTGGGATTTTTCCAGCAATATGCTTGCTTTTTCCTGTTTTACTTGGCTCAATAAATACTGGTAAAAATTTTCTTTGTGAGTATTTGGTGTGTGCATTAACTGTTCTGACTGTTCAGATACCATTTCTCGTTAAAATATCCTCACACTCTTATTTTTTCCTGTTCATTATAGCCGGGGTTGTGCAGACTATTATTCCACTGGTTGTGCATGTGGGTATGCTTGCAGTTGTTTCGGGGGGGCATTCTGGTTTGATAAAAAGAAATGTCTGCATTAGTGGAGCGTCATTGGCAATGGCGCTCTGCGTTTGGTTTGGAATCATGTGTCTATTTAAATAATAAGTATGCTAGTTTCTCTCCAAATATATCGTCGAATTTATAGTAGATTGCAAACTGAATAAGAAAAATCCACACCATAAACAAGAAAAGGGCAGTGAGAGCCTTGGTTAGTTGAATGATATAAATGAACGCCATTTGAAACATCCAGTATGACAATCCCAAAATTGTTAGTAGGCATAATGTAATGACAATGTAGTCCGGAATGTTTTGAGGGGGCAGTGAAAGAGATAAAATATATGCAATGAATATTATTGCCGCATTTCCTAAAAGAGTTTCCCGGATAAGGTCCCTGATTGTCAGGAGTCTGTCTTGTCTGTCTTTATCTATTTTTATGTCCATTCTCTCTCCGAACTCTATTGATTGTAGTTTGGTCTGATGCGCGGTAATGAGTAAAGCACATTCAAAAACTTAAGTCTAAAAACTGAAGGATGATATATGCGAAAGATTCGGTTCCCCGATTTGGATATTACGGGAATGTGGGTGCTGGCCGTGGGAGTGTTTTCCCATCTGATAGCCAGGCTTGTCAGAAAACAGCCTGAAATGGCCGTGCAGGCCGCTGAAATTCTGGGATTAGGAATGGTCATCTTCGGCGGGTACCGCATTCTCAATGCCCTTATTGCTGAAGCCGAAAAGGAGGAGAAAGCCCGTGAAAAGCAGCCTGAAGAACACAACTAAAACAGCAGCAACCACAGCAACTTTACTCCTGGCCCTCTCCGGCATGGCGCACGGGGGAACACTCGATGAGGTGAAGTCACTCTGGGACCCGCAGGGCATCTCCGGTGTGGCATCAGCCTCCCGGCAGGATGATGCTCCTCGAGCTGTGATGCCTGCCACCCAGCCTCGCTGGCTCCGGCTCAGTAACGGCAGGCAAGTGGACCTGCGGGACTGGAAAGTGGTGTTGTTCATGCAGGGGAAGTGCCCGTACTGCCATAAGTTTGACCCGGTCCTGAAGCAGCTGGCCACGCAGTACGGCTTCTCTGTCTTCCCCTATACCATTGACGGGCAGGGCGATGAGGCCTTTCCGGAGGCGCTGCCGGTACCACCTGAGGTGATGCAGACCTTTTTCCCCAATATCCCGGTGGCCACGCCGACCACGTTTCTGGTCAACGTGAACACGCTGGCCGCTTACCCGGTTCTGCAGGGCGCCACGGATGCGCAGGGCTTTATGGCGCGAGTGGATACAGTATTTCAGATGATGGGGATGCCCAAAAATGAATATTAAAAAATCATTAAATCTGCGGCCTTCTGATTTAAGTAAAAAGAGTTTATATTTTCAATGCATGATGTATGTTGTGTTTTTAACGGGCGCTATCATTTTTACTGGAAAAAATCTTGAGTGTCTTATTAATGGAATGTGTGTTTTATGGGGTCTTTTCGTAAATAATTTCGGTCTGGCTGTGGTGCTGGTTTTTAGTGTCTTTTTTGCTATGGTTCTTTCAGTTTCTGCTGGGGGGTATCCATATGATGATTTTAAGCCGGTGTTAATATTTTATGGGAATTCAGTCTCTGTTGTTTGTCAGGTTTTCGCCCTGCTGGTTTTGCGGGCATGGCAGTGGGATTTTTTTGCTGTGGCAGGAACGTTCCTTCTGACTCAGTTTATAACCGGATATATGACAGGTGGCATCCAGAGAGATATATCAGAAGGCAGGGTTCTGGATGATGCATTCCATATCATCGCTGAACTCTGGGTCCTGTTACCCATGTCAATTTTTTGTTGGGGGGTGTCATGGGTTTATTATACAGCCCTGTTTAATTCTTAATGACTGAAATGAATAAACGACTAATGCTAAACGTTATACCGAATTCAATTAAGACAACCCATATCGCAAAGTACGCTCTGTTTATTTTTGTATCTCGTTGCAGTAATTCTTCAAATAAGGGGCGAAGAGTGTAGATTACCCAGGAGAGAACGAACAGGCAGCTTAATATCGACATTGTTAAAATAATAAGCCAGACGATGATGGGGCTGTCCTTGAAGTATAAGGAAGGTGTTATCAGGAATAATATTAACGAACTGCTTGTCAGTGTATCTCTGAATATATTTCGTAAAATATCCTGAGAGTTTTTGTCTTCCAGCATTCTTATCATTTTTCCGAATGGTAGCTTCATGATTAACACTCCTTTTATAAATGCTGTCAACCGGGCATAGAGGGCAACATATGTATCTGTTTTCACCGTGGTTCAGAACGATTTATTCTTACAGAAGTCGTTTCCGTCTTCAACGTATATTGCTGAGTTGTCTTTTGGGGGGGATATCGTTCAACACCGCCGCCGATGTGAATGGCGATATGAATAACTTCTTCAACAAACTGGGGTTCGCGTCCAATACCAGTCAGCCACAGGTCTGGCAGGGGCAGGCGGCGGGCTACGCCTCCGGTGGTTCGCTGTATGCCAGAACGCAGGTCAAATCCATCCAGCTGGTCAGCATGACCCTGCCGGATATCAACGCTGGCTGCGGCGGCATCGATGCGTACCTGGGCTCATTCAGCTTCATTAACAGCGAGCAGCTGCAGCGCTTCGGCAAACAAATCATGTCCAACGCCGCAGGCTACTTCTTTGACCTTGCCCTGCAGACTACGGTACCCGAAATCAAAACTGCCAAAGACTTCCTGCAGAAAATGGCCAGCGACATTAACAGCATGAACCTCAGTTCGTGCCAGGCCGCACAGGGCATTGTGGGTGGCCTGTTCCCCCGCACCCAGGTGGCGCAGCAGAAGGTCTGCCAGGACATTGCCGGTGAAAGCAATATTTTTGCCGACTGGGCGGCATCGCGTCAGGGCTGTTCGGTTGGCGGGCAGATGGGCAAGGTGCAGGATAAAGCCAGCGATAAGGACAAGGAGCGCGTCATGAAGAACATCAATATCATGTGGAATGCCCTGTCCAAAAACCGGCTCTTTGACGGCAATAAGGAGCTGAAGGAGTTTGTGATGACGCTCACCGGGACGCTGGTCTTCGGTGAGAACAGTGAAATCACCCCGCTGCCGGCGCGTACCACCGACCAGGACCTGATTAAAGCCATGATGGAAGGGGGTACGGCTAAAATCTACCACTGCAACGATTCTGAAAAATGCCTGAAAGTAGTCGCAGACGCGACGGTCACCATTGCCGCCGACAAGGCGCTTAAGAGCCAGATTTCGACACTTCTGAGCAGTATTCAGAGCAAGGCGGTAATGGACCAGGCCCTGACGGAGCAGGAGAAGGGCTTTATCTCCAGCACCACCATCCCGGTGTTCAAATACATTGTCGACCCGCAGATGCTGGGTATTTCAAACACGCTGATTTATCAGCTCACGGACTATATCGGCTACGACATTCTGCTGCAGTACATCCAGGAGCTTATTCAGCAGGCCCGGGCCATGATTGCCACAGGCAACTACCCGCAGTCGACAATGGATTTAATTCTGGAAAACCTGAATCAGGCGAGCGTGCAGATTGCCGCCTTTCAGGCGCGTGTTCAGGTCCAGCAGGATGCGATGCTGGTTGTTGACCGGCAGATGAGTTACATGCGCCAGCAGGTGTCCGCCCGCATGATGACCCGCTACCAGAACAACTACCATTTCGGAGGGAGCCTCTGATGACGCCACTTGAAATCTACACCATCGCCGGGGGCGACTGGCTGCGGGGTAATCTCAATGCCATCGCGGCGTTCATGGGGACCGCCACCTGGTCGTCCATTGAGAAAATGTGCATCGCGTTTTCGGTGCTGATTGTGACCGTCAGCTGGGTGAAAAAACACAACATCATGGACCTTGTCGGTTGGGTGTTTTCCCTGACCCTGGTCTCGATGCTGGTTGTCGTCCGTACACCTGTACAGATAATCGACTACAGCAACGTGGCGCAGGTCTACAAAGTGGATAACGTCCCGGTTGGCCTGGCCATTCCGGCGTCGCTGACCACGCGTGTGGGTAATGCCCTGGTACAGAGCTACGAGATGATTTTCTCCCTGCCCGACAGTGTCACCTACAGTAAGACCGGGATGCTGTTTGGCGGAAACCTGGTGGCGAAAAGCACGGATTTTGTTTCGCAGAACCCCGAAATTACCACGCTGTTCTCCGACTATGTCCAGAACTGCGTGATGGGTGACATCTTTCTCAATGGCAAATACACCCTTGAAGAACTGATGAACTCGCCCGACCCGTACACACTGGTGTTTTCTAATCCCAGCCCGCTGAGAGGGGTATTCGATAAAAACAACAAGTTCCAGACCTGTCTGGAGGCTTCACGTGATTTGAAGTCAGCGTTAGCACTCGACTCTCAGACCGGCGGGAAAACATGGAGTTATTATGTACGCCAGCTGTTTGGCGGCAAACCGAATCCGGACCTGCTGTTCAGCCAGATGATAGGCGACAGTTACAGCTACTTCTACAGCTCAGGCCAGAATGCCGGGCAGATTATCCGGCAGAATGTCACCATGAATGCGCTGCGCAACGGCATCCAGAGTTACGCGGCCCGCAGCGGCGACACGGCAAGTCTGGTGAACATCGCCAACACCACGTCGCTGGAGAAACAACGCCTGGCACAGGCCACGATGGGGCATCAGGCCCTGCGCTCCCTGCCAATGATGCAGACGGTGATCATGGGTATCATGATTGGGTTGTTCCCCATACTGATTATGAGCGCGATGTTCAACATGATGACGCTGCAGGTGATAAAGGGCTACGCGTTTGCCCTGATATGGCTGCAGTCCTGGCCACTTGTCTTCTCCATCCTGAACAGCGCGATGGCCTACTACGCAAAACAGAACGGTGTCCCTGTGGTTCTCTCTGAGCTCTCTCAGGTGCAGTTGAAGAATTCGGATATTGCGACAACGGCCGGGTATATCTCGATGATGATACCGCCGCTCACCTGGTATATGGTCAAAAATATCGGTGCCGGCTTCTCCAGCGCATACAGCCACTTTGCCTCTTCGGGACTCAGCTCGACGTCTCAGGCTTCATCGGGAGTTGTGGATGGTAATTACTCCTTCTCAAACATGCAGATGGAAAACGTCAGCGGCTACAGCTGGGGTACCAACAGCACGACCAGCTTCGGGCAGATGTCGCGGCAGCTGGGGAATGGGGCAATGAGCACGCAGACCAGGGATGGCTCAATGGTCTGGGACAGTGGTGGTGCAATGTCAAAACTGCCGGTGGATATCAACGTCGGTCGTCAGATAGCCAGTGCGCAGCAGCAGATGGCCAGAGAGTCGGATGTGCAGGCTGAAAGTGCTCTGCATGGTTATAACAGCAGCGTGACAAGTGCCTGGAACAGCCTGCAGCAGTTCGGCACAAATAAAGGGAACAGCGCGTCGACAACAACCGGGGCCGATAATACTGAGTCGTCGCAGGACTCAATGGCCAGAAGCAAGATGTGGAATGCCGTTGTTTCAAATGCTAAAGCCAATAACATCAGCAACGAGCAATCCTTCCAGAATCTTATGGATGAAAATACGAGAGGTTCGGTCAATGGTGAAATTTATGGCAGCGCTAAAGTAAGTGGTGGATTTGAAGTTTTCGGTACCGGAGGACGAGCGGAAGCCGGTGGAAAAATTTCAATAAATGGTACTGCTAGTTCTGGTTCAACAGATTCGGTTGGACAATCAGGCCGTAAATCAGAAGACAGTCGTCATGATATAAGTAGTCAGGCAGCTAAAGACTTTAAAGAAGGATCAGATTACTTTACCAGTCGAAAAAATTCCACATCAGGCAATATTACGGATAATAATGCCAGTTCACGTGTTGACCAGTTTGCAGCATCACTCTCAAGTGCTAAAAACAGCTATGACCAGTATACGAATAGCCGGACACGCAGTCATGAATACAGTGAAATGGCTTCACGGACAGAGAGCATGAGCGGCCAGATGAGTGAAAATCTGACTCAGCAGTTTGCTAACTTTGTCCAGCAACGTTCACCGCAGAATGCAGAATCCATACTGACCAACACAAGTTCGCCAGAAGTTGCTGCGCAACGTGAAGCCCTAGCGCGTGAGTTCGTCAAAGCTCAGGTTGAGCCTAAGATTGATGGTGCTTACCAACAAGGGCGAGAGTCCATTGGCCAGAACATGTCTGGTGTATCAGGTGGTGGTGATCGTGGTACGGTAATGAACGACTACGGACATAATGCTGGTAGCATTGATACCATGACTCGGGATGCTGGAATTAAAGATAATGTTGGTCAGTCAGTTGATACAATGCTGTCTAAAAATAAACAGGCGCACCGAGAAAGCCAACAGGGAATTCAGCAGAAGGGTGGTGAAGTGAAGAAACAACAGAGCGATCTGGAAAATCACCACAAAACAGCAGGAAATAAATTTGAAAGTGAATATAATGTCAGAAGGGAACATCAAGAGTTAATTCCCGGGGCTGATTCCCGAGATGAGTTGACGAAAAAGGCTCTCGATTTCCAGGAGAAGCATAAGCGTTAAGAATATATGTTCTAGGGAGGGGGTATGAAAAATATGTTTATGTCGATGATGGTATGCCTTTCTTGTTTATCACATGGTTACCTCCTGATTATTACTATTTTCCTCACTGCTTTATCTGTAATTTGGTTTGGGATTTTTGAATATGTAAAGTTTGTTGTTAAGAGGAAAGTGAAATACCCTCCATTTTGTAGTAATAATTTAAAGTACATGAGCTTTGTGCTCCTTTTTGCTCTGATACATCCTGCTCTGTGTTTAATGTTTGTATTTTTCTTTCATCCTTTCTATCTAAGCAGAAGCCTGCGGTTGACTTCTCAAACGAACCTAATCTCTGTAAGGAATAGTCGTATTAACCCACGCCGTTACGGTAATGACTCTTCGTTTGCTCAGGTAGAACCGTTTGTAGCAAGTGGCAAAGTTATCAGTAGTAATCCATCGTATTGCTTAAACGAATTTTCAGATTCTCTAAGCTATATGGGTCGAGAGGATTTTTCTATTAGTAATACTTCCGGCTCAGGATGCGAAATTCATATGCCCAGCGTTCCAGATTTTAATGGCAGCATTTCTGATGTGAATCCTGCAAGTGGACTGCCAATGATTAGCGACGTAGATGTTTGCGGAAACTCCTATGGTATAAACAGCCATGCAGATTATTGAGTGAGTGATTTTATTAAAAAAGAAAATTTTGATGCAGGGAGATATCGAAATGAAAAAATACAATATTTTGATCGGTGGGATTTTTCTTTTTACGCTATTTAATGCATGGTCAAACGATGACTATTATAGCAAGATTAAGAAAGATGCAATTGCAGGCGATGCACAAGCACAGTTCAAAATAGGCAGGATGTATATGATAGTGTCCGGGGATTATGAAAAAGCTTTTTACTGGTTAGGTAAAGCTGCAAAGCAAGGCAACGCTGAGGCGCAGGCAGATATAGGCTCTTTCTATTATTACGGGACAGGTGTCAAGAAAAACCGAAAAAAAGCTGAAGAGTGGTTAGTTAAAGCCTCGCGTAATGGTGAACCAAGGGCGCAAAATGATTTGGCGATATTATATTCGGAGTCAGAGTCTCGAGATGCACGCTGTGATAGGATATGGGAACTTTTATCCTCGTCAGCAGCCAAAGGTTATGATATGGCATATCTTAATATTGGTAATTACTACTTACGTGGAGTGTGTGTAGAGCGTAGCATGAGTAAGGCGGTAGACTGGTGGGAAAAAGCAGCTGATAAGGGAAATGGCCAAGCTGAGTTCAACCTATATGTTTCATACTCTAATGGTAGCGGTGTATCTATGAATCAGCATACCGGCTATGTATATCTGAGAAAATCATGTGAGCACGGATATAAAAAAGCTTGTGATTTAATCAATGAATAGATATGTGCTTCGATAATAATACCTGCCATATTTAAAATGGCGGGTTCCTCTTTGTGTTTTTTTCTGTTTTTACTCAAACGGTGAGTAGGTGCGCAATTTACTTGTGCGCCTGTGAGGCGTTGCCGCCATCGGCGGAATGTTTTAATGATGTAATCACCTTCTGTCGGATATTTTCCTGATATCCGGCATTCCTTCCTCAATGGTTTACTGACGGATTATTGCCATGAGCTTCAATGCCAAAGATATGACGCAGGGCGGTCAGATTGCCAATATGCGCTTTCGCATGTTTGGCCAGATTGCCAATATTATATTTTACGTGCTGTTTATTTTATTCTGGGTGCTGTGCGGGTTGATGCTGATGTTCCGCCTCAGCTGGCAGACCTTTGTGAACGGCTGCGTGTACTGGTGGTGTACGACGCTCGGTCCCATGCGCGATATTATTCGCTCCCAGCCCGTCTACACCATTCAGTATTACGGCCAGTCGCTGGAATATACCTCAGAACAAATCCTGGCCGATAAATATACCATCTGGTGTGGCGAGCAGCTGTGGACCAGTTTTGTGTTTGCGGCCGTGGTTTCCCTCGTTATCTGTATCGTGACGTTCTTTGTTGCCAGCTGGGTACTGGGCCGGCAGGGGAAACAGCAGAGCGAGGATGAGAATACCGGCGGGCGCCAGTTGTCCGATAAACCCAAAGACGTGGCGCGCCAGATGAAGCGCGACGGTATGGCTTCGGATATTAAAATTGGCGATCTGCCGATACTGCTGAACTCCGAAATCCAGAACTTCTGTCTCCACGGGACCGTGGGCTCCGGTAAATCCGAAGTGATACGCCGTCTCCTGAACTACGTCCGCGCCCGGGGCGATATGGCCATCATCTACGACCGCTCCTGTGAGTTTGTCAAAAGCTATTACGACCCGTCGCTCGATAAAATCCTCAACCCACTGGACTCGCGCTGTGCGGCCTGGGATTTGTGGAAAGAGTGCCTGACGCTGCCGGACTTCGATAACGTCTCCAATACCCTTATCCCGATGGGGACCAAAGAGGACCCGTTCTGGCAGGGCTCAGGGCGCACGATTTTTGCCGAGGGCGCGTATCTGATGCGTGAAGACAAGGACCGCAGCTACGAGAAGCTGGTCGACACCATGCTCTCCATCAAAATCGACAAGCTGCGCGCCTATCTGCAGAACACCCCGGCGGCGAACCTGGTGGAAGAAAAAATTGAGAAAACCGCTATCAGTATCCGTGCGGTGCTGACCAACTACGTCAAGGCCATCCGCTACCTGCAGGGCATTGAGAAGAATGGCGAGCCGTTCACTATCCGGGACTGGATGCGCGGTGTGCGTGAGGACAGGCCCAATGGCTGGCTGTTCATCTCCTCCAATGCAGACACGCATGCTTCCCTGAAGCCCGTTATCTCCATGTGGCTGTCGATTGCTATCCGGGGTCTGCTGGCTATGGGGGAGAACCGCAACCGGCGCGTGTGGATTTTTGCTGATGAGCTTCCCACGCTGCACAAGCTGCCGGACCTGGTCGAAATCCTGCCGGAAGCGCGTAAGTTCGGCGGCTGCTATGTGTTTGGTATTCAGTCCTACGCCCAGCTGGAAGACATCTATGGCGTGAAACCCGCCGCCACGCTCTTTGACGTGATGAACACCCGGGCCTTCTTCCGTTCTCCCAGCAGGGAAATAGCGGAGTTTGCCGCCGGTGAGATTGGTGAGAAGGAAATCCTCAAGGCCAGCGAACAGTACTCCTACGGTGCAGACCCGGTGCGTGACGGGGTATCGACCGGGAAAGAAAAAGAGCGTGAAACGCTGGTCAGCTATTCCGATATTCAGACACTCCCGGACCTGTCCTGTTACGTCACGCTGCCCGGGCCGTATCCGGCCGTGAAGCTGGCCCTGAAGTACAAACCGCGCCCAAAAATTGCCGAGGGATTTATTCAGCGCACTCTCGATACACGGGTGGACGCCCGGCTCAGTGCGCTCCTGGAGGCGCGGGAAGCCGAAGGCAGTCTGGCGCGGGCGCTTTTCACGCCGGATGCGCCGGAGCCTGAACAGCGTGATGCAGACAGCAAAACACCGGCCGGACAGCCAGAGCCGGAAAGCGCTCCGGTCTCACCTGCCCCCCTGAAGTCCTCGTCGACAGCTGAAACGCTGGCCGCACCGGCATCCGTTAAGGCATCAGAAGTGCCACAGGCTAAAGTCACGACCGTACCGTTAACCCGCCCGGCACCGGCAGCGACTCCTGCTGCTGCCAGCGTGACAGCGTCTTCTGCTGTTGCGACGGCGGCCACGACCGGCGGCACCGAACAGGCGCTGGCACAGCAGTCTGCAGAGCAGGGGCAGGAGATGATGCCGGCTGGCATGAATGAGGACGGTGAAATCGAAGACATGCAGGCGTATGACGCCTGGCTGGCTGATGAGCAGACGCAGCGCGAGATGCAGCGGCGTGAAGAGGTCAACATTAACCACAGCCACCGCCGCGATGAGCAGGATGATATTGAGATTGGAGGGAATTTCTGATGATGTCGATTGGCTCCGTCAAGTCGGCCGGGAGTGCCGGTAATTACTATACGGACAAAGACAATTACTACGTCATCGGCAGCATGGAGGAACGCTGGCAGGGCAAAGGGGCGGAAGCGCTGGGTCTGGACGGAAAAGCAGTCGACAAGGCCGTGTTCACCGAACTACTGAAAGGGAAACTGCCGGATGGCAGCGACCTGACCCGGATGCAGGACGGCGCCAATAAGCACCGGCCGGGTTATGACTTGACCTTTTCGGCGCCCAAAAGCGTGTCGGTGATGGCGATGCTGGGCGGTGATAAACGTCTTATCGATGCCCACAACCAGGCGGTGACGGTAGCCGTGAAACAGCTGGAGACTCTGGCGGCAACCCGTGTCATGACGGACGGAAAAAGCGAAACGGTACTGACCGGCAATCTGATTGTGGCGAAATTCAACCACGATACGAACCGTAATCAGGAGCCGCAGCTGCACACCCATGCCGTCGTTATCAATGCCACGCAGAACGGGGACAAGTGGCAGTCTCTCGGTACCGATACGGTTGGTAAAACGGGCTTTATCGAGAATGTGTACGCTAACCAGACAGCCTTCGGGAAACTCTACCGGGAGGCGCTGAAACCCCTGGTGGAAAAGCTCGGGTATGAAACCGAAGTCGTGGGCAAGCACGGCATGTGGGAGATGAAGGACGTGCCGGTCGAGCCGTTTTCCACGCGCAGCCAGGAGCTCAGGGAGGCGGCTGGACCCGATGCGTCCCTGAAGTCCCGGGATGTCGCGGCACTCGATACCCGCAGGTCAAAGGAAGCCATCGATCCGGCAGAGAAGATGGTGGAGTGGATGAACACGCTGAAGGAGACCGGCTTCGACATCCGTGGCTACCGTGAGGCGGCTGATGCGCGGGCAGAAGAGATTGCCCGTGCACCCGCAGCGCCGGTGAAAACCGACGGACCGGATATCACGGACGTGGTGACCCGGGCGATTGCCGGTCTCAGCGACCGTAAGGTGCAGTTTACGTATGCGGATGTGCTGGCGCGCACGGTTGGCCAGCTGGAGGCAAAACCCGGCGTCTTTGAACTGGCGAGAACGGGCATCGATGCGGCGATTGAACGGGAGCAGCTTATCCCGCTCGACCGGGAGAAAGGCCTCTTCACCTCAAACATTCACGTCCTCGATGAGATCTCCGTGAAAGCGCTGAGTCAGGAAATTCAGCGCCAGAACCACGTCTCCGTCACGCCGGATGCGTCAGTGGTGCGCGAAAAAACCTTCAGCGATGCGGTCAGCGTCCTGGCGCAGGACCGTCCGGCGATGGGGATTGTCGCCGGTCAGGGCGGCGCGGCCGGCCAGCGGGAGCGGGTTGCTGAACTGACACTGATGACCCGGGAACAGGGACGCGACGTGCATATCCTCGCTGCCGATAATCGCTCCCGGGAGTTTCTTGCCGGGGATGCGCGGCTGGCCGGAGAAACCGTAACCGGCAAGTCAGCCCTGCAGGACGGGACGGCGTTTATCCCGGGAGGGACGCTCATTGTGGACCAGGCGGAGAAGCTGAGCCTGAAGGAGACGATTTCCCTGCTCGATGGCGCCATGCGCCATAACGTACAGGTCCTGCTCTCCGACAGCGGCAAGCGCAGCGGAACCGGGAGCGCGCTGACAGTCCTGAAAGACAGCGGCGTGAATACATACCGGTGGCAGGGCGGAAAACAGGCGACGGCAGACATCATCAGCGAGCCGGACAAGCGTGCGCGCTACATCCGACTGGCACAGGAGTTCGCCGCTAGCGTGCGTGAAGGGCAGGAGAGCGTGACGCAAATCAGCGGCACGCGTGAGCAGAATGTCCTGAACAACGTTATCCGCGATACCCTCAAAAATGAGGGGGCGCTCGGCAGCCGGGACATGACGGTGACCGCGCTGACGCCGGTGTGGCTGGACAGTAAAAGCCGGGGCGTGCGGGATTATTACCGGGAAGGGATGGTGATGGAGCGGTGGGACCCGGAGACCCGGATGCATGACCGCTTTGTTATTGACCGGGTGACGGCCAGCAGCAACATGCTGACCCTGACAGACCGGGAGGGCGAGCGTCTGGACCTGAAGGTCTCCGCCGTCGACAGTCAGTGGGCGCTGTTTCGCACGGATAAGCTGCCGGTGGCGGAGGGGGAGCGTCTGGCGGTGCTCGGGAAGATACCCGACACGCGCCTGAAGGGTGGGGAAAGCGTCACGGTGCTGAAAGCGGAGGCCGGGCAGCTGACGGTTCAGCGTCCCGGGCAGAAAACCACCCAGACACTCCCTGTCGGCAGCAGCCCGTTCGACGGGATTAAGGTCGGCCACGGCTGGGTGGAAAGCCCTGGCCGGTCGGTCAGCGAAACGGCGACCGTCTTTGCCTCCGTCACGCAACGCGAACTCGATAACGCCACGCTCAACCAGCTGGCGCAGAGCGGAAGTCATATCCGGCTGTACTCGGCGCAGGACGCTGCCCGCACCACAGAGAAGCTGGCGCGCCACACCGCGTTCAGCGTGGTGTCGGAGCAGCTGAAGGCCCGCTCGGGAGAAACAGACCTTGAGGTGGCCATCGCACAGCAGAAGGCCGGACTGCATACCCCGGCAGAGCAGGCGATTCATCTTTCCATCCCGCTGCTGGAGGGGAACAGCCTGACCTTTACCCGGCCGCAGCTGCTGGCCACGGCGCTGGAAACCGGCGGCGGTAAGGTGCCAATGGCAGACATCGATGCAACCATTCAGGCGCAGATTAAGGCCGGAAGTCTGCTGAATGTGCCGGTGGCCTCCGGCCACGGCAACGACCTGCTGATTTCCCGCCAGACCTGGGATGCGGAGAAAAGCGTTCTGACGCGGGTGCTGGAAGGGAAGGATGCGGTGGCACCGTTAATGGACCGGGTGCCGGGCAGCCTGATGACAGACCTGACCGCCGGACAGCGGGCGGCAACCCGGATGATACTCGAAACCCCGGACCGGTTCACCGTGGTCCAGGGCTACGCCGGGGTGGGGAAAACCACGCAATTCAAAGCCGTGATGAGCGCCATCAGCCTGCTGCCGGAAGAGACGCGCCCGCGCGTCATTGGTCTGGGACCGACACACCGCGCCGTGGGTGAGATGCAGAGCGCCGGCGTGGAGGCGCAGACGACCGCCTCATTCCTGCATGACACGCAGCTGCAGCAGCGCAACGGCCAGACGCCGGATTTCAGCAATACGCTGTTCCTGCTTGATGAGAGCTCGATGGTCGGGCTGGCAGACACCGCGAAAGCGCTCTCCCTGATTGCGGCCGGGAGAGGCCGTGCCGTACTCAGCGGCGATACCGATCAGTTGCAGTCCATCTCTCCGGGCCAACCGTTCCGGCTGATGCAGCAGCGCAGTGCCGCGGATGTGGCCATCATGAAAGAGATTGTGCGCCAGGTGCCTGAACTGAGACCGGCGGTCTACAGCCTGATTGACCGGGATATCAGCCGTGCGCTGTCCACTATTGAACAGGTCACGCCGGAGCAGGTGCCCAGAAAAGACGGCTCCTGGGTACCGGAAAATTCCGTGGTGGAATTTACTCCCGCTCAGGAAAAAACGATACAGGATGCGCTGAAGGAGGGTAAGGAAATACCGCCAGGCACGCCAGTGTCCCTCCACGATGCGATTGTGAAGGACTACACCGGGCGTACCCCGGCGGCGCAGGCAAATACGCTTATCATCACGCATCTGAACGCAGACCGCCGCGCACTGAATGGGCTCATCCATGATGCCCGGGTACAGAATGGCGAGGTCAGTAAAGAGGAGATGACCCTGCCGGTACTGGTCACGAGCAACATCCGTGACGGCGAGCTGCGTAAATTGTCCACCTGGTCAGAGCATCAGGGGGCCGTGGCCCTTCTCGATAACACTTACCAGCGCATTGAGAACGTCGATAAAGAAAACCAGCTGATTACCCTGAAGGACAGAGAGGGAAACACCCGGTTTCTCTCTCCCCGGGAGGCGTCAGCGGAGGGTGTCACGCTCTATCGCGAGGAGCACATCACCGTGTCACAGGGCGACCGGATGCGCTTCAGTAAAAGTGACCCGGAGCGGGGTTATGTGGCCAACAGCGTGTGGGAGGTGAAAACGGTCGCGGGTGACAGTGTCACGCTGTCTGACGGTAAAACCACCCGCACACTGAACCCGAAGGCCGATGAAGCGCAGCGCCACATCGACCTTGCCTACGCCATCACCGCCCACGGCGCGCAGGGGGCCAGTGAACCTTTCGCCATCGCACTCGAAGGCGTGGAAGGGCGCCGGAAAGCGCTGGTCAGCTTTGAGTCGGCCTATGTGGCGCTGTCGCGCATGAAACAGCATGCGCAGGTCTACACCGACAACCGGGAGGGGTGGACCACGGCGGTCAGCCGTTCTCAGGAGAAGGCCAGCGCACATGACGTGCTCGAACCGCAGAACGCCCGGGCGGTGAGGAATGCCGGTCAGCTCTATGGTCGAGCACAGCCGCTGGATGAAACCGCCGCAGGCCGGGCTGCCCTGCAACAGTCAGGTCTGGCCAGAGGCCGCTCTCCGGGTAAATTCATCTCACCCGGTAAAAAATATCCGCAGCCACATGTGGCCCTGCCGGCATTCGATAAAAACGGCAAGGAGGCCGGTATCTGGCTCAGTCCGCTGACCGACAGGGACGGGCGGCTGGAGGCCATCGGGGGCGAGGGGCGGATTATGGGGGACGAAACGGCCCGGTTCGTCGCCCTGCAGAACAGCCGCAACGGCGAAAGTCTGCTGGCGGGGAATATGGGCGAAGGCGTGAGAACAGCCCGCGACAACCCCGACAGCGGGGTGATAGTACGCCTTGCCGGCGACGACCGGCCCTGGAACCCGGAGGCCATCACCGGTGGTCGGGTCTGGGCTGACCCCCTGCCGAATACACCGCTCCCTGATACCGGTACTGACATTCCGCTCCCGCCGGACGTGCTGGCACAGCGGGCCGCAGAAGAGGCGCAGCGCCGGGAGATGGAAAAACAGGCGGAACAGACTGCCCGGGAAGTGGCCGGGGAGGAGAAGAGAGCGGGCGAGCCAGGCGAGCGGATAAAAGAGGTTATCGGGGACGTGATTCGCGGCCTGGAGCGTGACCGCCCGGGCGAAGAGAAAACGCTGCTGCCGGATGACCCACAGACCCGGCGCCAGGAGGCCGCGATACAGCAGGTGGCCTCAGAGAGTCTGCAGCGTGAACGCCTGCAGCAGATGGAGCGGGACATGGTGCGCGATCTGAACCGGGAGAAAACCCTCGGGGGCGACTGACGCACCTGCAGCATTTGTCAGGCACAGCAATATCAGGGATAAATAAGGAAATCACGATGACAACACACGTAATACGCGTCAGCGCCGCAGACCGCTGGCTTAAGGCGCTGCTGACCTGGGCGCCCGGGCAGACGGATATGATTAAAACGGTGGCCCTGCTTCTGATGGTCACCGACCATGCCGGCCTTTTGTTGGCAAATAACAACGAGCTCATGCGCCTGCTGGGGCGGGGCTGCTTTCCGCTGTTCGGTCTGGTCTGGGGGATGAATCTGGCCCGGCACGGAGAAATACGCCAGTCACAACTGAACAGCCTCTGGGGCTGGGCGCTCGTTGCGCAGGTATCGTTCATGCTTATCGGGTACCCGTGGTACACGGGTAATATCCTGTTTGTCTTTGCCGTCACCGGTCAGGCGCTGCGGTGGTTCAGCCTGCCATCCTGGTATTGCACCCTCCCGGCAGTCGGACTTCTGATAACCTGGATGCCGTTGTCAGCCGGCAGTTACGGCATGGCGGGTGTGGGGATGCTTACAGCGAGCTGGCTGCTCTGCCGCGCACAGCATGCGACGGAACGGCTGAGTTATGGTGCGCTATGGGCCATCATGGTGTTACTGATGAATATCAATGATGTCAGTGAGTCGGTGGCCGGGCTGGCGATTGCCTTGCTGACGCTGATGGTGTGTTCATCTGTCGGGGAAAGTGTGAAACGTTTCTGGCCACGGCATTTCTTTGTGATGTTCTATGCGGTACACCTTGCGGTGCTGGGGATAGTCGTCTCGATGTAAAAAATCCCGGAGGTCATCCGGGAAAGGACATAGTGTCTGAACGCGTTACAAAAGGAGCCACCGCCCTTATTTCTCTGGAACAGGAAAGGGCGATGCCGTTCAGGTATAGTAATCTTTATTATCTGAACTGAACTACAGGCAATTGTTATGGCAGAAGAAAAACGCCCTGTACTGAGCCTCAAACGAAAGCCTGCGGCGGAAAGCACAGGAACGGATGTCACAAGCACACCGGGCGTCGTTCGCCGCAAAAAAGTCGTGGTGGTCTCGACGCCGCCCGCCTGGAAGGTCAAGAAAGAGAAGCTGGAGCAGGCGAAAAAGGCCGCCGAATCCGCTGCACGCCAGGCAGCAGAAGAAGCGGTGAAAGCAGCAAAGACTCCGCCTCCTGTACGTTATCTTCAGCTGCTGCCGCCGGAGCAGGCTGTCATGACCCTGAAGGCGTTCTGGCCGCAGCTGTTTGAGGGTAACGCCCCGCGCCTGCTGGCAACCGGGATGCGTGAACAGCTGTTTGCGGACATTACAGAGCGTGACCTGCCGTTATCACATAAGCAGGTGATTAAGTGCCTGAAAAGCCTGACCCGGTCGGCGGGTTATCTGTCCCGGATGCGGGAAGGTGCCTCCCGCTATGACCTGCAGGGCAATGCCGTGGCCACCGTTACGGCAGAGGAAGCTCAGTACGCCAGTGAGCGCATGATGAAGGAGCTGCTGCGTACTGAGCGAATGAGGAGCCAGACGGCTGACTGAATGCAAACGGAGGTGTGAAATGGATTTTGAGGAACGGAAACAAAAGGCGCTGGCGATAATGGCCAGCCGTAAGATGTGGAAAAGTAATTACGCACCGCCTCTGATACGTCTGCTGTGGTGGCTGGGTGTAAAAATCCCCCCGCTGCCGTTTGCCTCGTTCTGGCAGGTTTTCGGTTTGATGACAGGCGGTTTCTCCGTGGGATACGGGCTGCTGATGTACTTTATGGTCTGGCGTCCACAGGGGATGAGTCCTCTGTTTGCTTGTGCGGTCAGTCTTATCGCGGGCGTATTATTTGGCTTAACGATGGCGCTGTTTCACCTGTGGCGGCGAAGGGCGAATAAATTACCTGACTGGAAAGACCTGTAACGGAATGAATATATACTGTCAGGGGCGATTACTCTTGCACTGACAGTTATATATCCTTTTTAGTAAATAAAATATTAAATTTATTGTGCGGTCATTATATATGGCCGTGCTGCGGTGGTTATTATTCATTTCTGAAAGACACACTCAATGTGTTGTTATTCTTTTCCCTTCGGGAAATCATATTTTAAACGAGAAGGGTAAATAATGGTTAAAGATGAAATGACAGATGAGTCTGCTGTGCCCGAGTCTGACCAAGCGCGAAGAATGATAAGACGTTCGGTACTGCGGATGGTGGGTTCGGGCCTGATTCACTCCCGGGATGATGTGATTCGCTACCTGATAAATGAGGGTGGCTTTGACATTGAGAGTGTGACCGACACCAGTGTGACGCTGTGTGCGCCGGATGAGCCGGAAGAGATGCTGACGCTGACGGGGTGGGTGTTTTCATCATCATTCAGACTGGCTGACTGCGTTTCTGATAATACCTGTCCGGTTATGTACGACTGAAATCAGTACCCGGATGTATTTTTGAATATATATCTGAGTGCACTATTTAACGGATTTAAATCCCTTGCGTATATTGCTGCAAACAGTCTGTAAAATGTCATGGGTAATACTCGTGTGGGTTGATTTTAATATTTAAAAGGAATGCGAATATGTTTCGGTATTTTATTCTGCGCACTGAGCAGCAATTATTCTGTTATTTATACGGTATCGCGCTGGCGCTGGTTCTGATGCTCTTATTTTCTCCTGTGTCCCGGGCATACGGGTTTTATCTGGTTGCGTTGTCTGTTGCTTTGTCTGTTGCGTTGTCTGTTGCGCTGTTCTGGGCCGGTCTGGCCCTGTACACCCGTCGCACCGACCGGATGAGAAAGCCGGAGGTCTCACCGCTGGTCAGTATCCGCGACGGTATTCAGGTGGTGGCCATACTGCCGCGCCATGAAAAGGCCCGTCTGGAATGGGAAATTCTGCAGGATGCTGACGTGTATCGCCGTCAGATGGTTGCCCTTCTGGACCTGGCTCAACGGGGTGTCAGCCGGGGGCTGATATACGCGCCGGCGGTGATGCTGGCTGGTCTGTGCTTTCTTGCCCGGGGATTTCCGCAGGATGCTGTTCGGGTCTTCAACGCTCTGCGGGAAATGCCCGCCACAGAGCTTGTGCATCAGACTGGTTTTGTCCTGCGCTACGTCCTGCTGATTTCCGTCATGTCGGCTCTGATTGCCGATGTTCTGGCCGGGAGAGGATTGCCGAACGCCTTTCGCCGCGCATTGCTGGACAGGCTGCCGGCAGAGGCAAAGGAATAAACAGCATGGCGAAAATACTAATGATGGCCGGCAGTACCGTTGTTGTGCTGAGTCTGCTGGGGTTTCTGGTTCTGCTTCTGAAAGGACGGGCCGTAACGAAGACATCTCCGGTCCTGATGTCACTGAAAGCTCTGGGTATTCGCCCCTCGGAGGCAGAGCAGCGATTGTGTCGCCAGCGGGTCTGGGTGGGAAATGACTCGCTCATGACACCACGGGAACAACACTTTTACCGGGCACTGCTGAGGCATACCAGCCGTAAGCGCTGGCTGTTATGCCCGCAGGTCCGGGTGGCGGATATTGCCACACTCGCTCCCCACATCCGGCCACGTTCCCGGACCTGGTGGCAACTCTTCCGCATGGCGTCTCAGTGGCACTGCGACGTGGTCATTGTTGATATCCGCACCTTTGCTATCGTTGGCGCGATTGAACTTGATGATGCCTCGCATCTGAAAAAACAGCGTATCCGGCGCGACATCCTGCTGGAAGAGGTACTGAGGCAGGCGGGTATCCCGCTGCTGCGCGACCGGGACTCAGAGAAACTGGTCAGGCGAGTCAGTGAGTTTCTGAAATACCGTGAAGCTGAAACCGACGATATATCTGCATCCGACACAGCTTTACCGACAGCGCATACTGAACGCAGGGAGGAAGAAAAATGATTGTGCCCGTAGAGGTTGATCGCGATGCGCGGGGCTACTGGACACACCCGGCGTTAATCCGGAGTTGCTGCCAGACCACGCCACAGCTGATGTGGTGGCTGCGCGTCCAGAAGCTGGAGTGCTTCGTGATGAGTATGCGTGACGAGGCTACAGAGGCATTCTGTGCCGGATGGGATGATGGCCCGCCTGACGCTTCAGCATGGGAACTGGTTCCTCCGCCCGGTAAGGGCTGGTTTCTCGGTTCAGTACATCCACGGGAGGAGGGGCCGGAGTGCTACTGGTTCCGTCATACCACAAAAGCCTGACGCCTCCGCAGAGCGTCGTTGTCCAACCCCTGGGGCGGGGAAAAGCCAGTTTCCCCCGCCCCCGGCGTTTCTGAATACATCCAGTGAAGGAAATACTGTGAAAGTAAATCGTACTCTCCTCAGATGGTGTCTGCCCGGACTGGTCAGCCTGAGCCTGTGCGCACCCATTCCGGCCGTTTATGCCGCGAACATCGAGACCGGGTTTTCTCCGGAAGGAACAGCCCTGCAGCTGGTTCTGAATACCATTACGACCGCACAACAGGAAATCCGGCTGATGGGCTATTCCTTCACCTCTCCGGAGGTGGTCAGGGCGCTTGTCGGAGCAAAACGCCGGGGCGTGGATGTGAAGGTCGTTCTGGACCACAAAGCCAATACCGGCGAGCGTAACAAGGCCAGCCGTGCAACCATGAATCTGCTGGTCAGCGCGGGCATTCCTGTCCGGACGGTGGATGCATACAAAATCCTGCACGACAAAGTGATCATCGCCGACGGCCGCAACACTGAGGTCGGCTCATTTAACTTCAGCCGGGCTGCAGACCGTTCGAACTCGGAGAACGTGCTTGTCGTCTGGGACGACCCAGCCTTAGCCCGCCGCTACCTGAACCACTGGACATCCCGCTGGTTGCAGGGAACGGACTGGAAACAGACGTACTGATACCGCCTTAAACGATCCCCGGACGTAAACCGTGCGCCAACGCGGGTTACGTTCATAAAGTAAGTCGCTGATTCAAATATTCTGTAGTATTCTCTGCGAACGATCCTTTTTTAGATCCTTGAGGAGGCAGAGATGTCGCAGATTGATAATGCAGGAACTTCCTCATCGAAAATCAAGCGTCCCTATCGAAAGGGGGCTCCTGTACCCGCAAGAGAGCGCCAGCAAGCCTCTTTGGCTCGCAGAAGTTCGACGCATAAAGCATTTCATGCAGTGATACAAAGTTCTTTAAAGGACAAGCTCGTACAGTTTGCAGATGAAGAAGGTATCACTCAGGCTCAAATGTTAGAAAAGCTCATTGAGCTTGAAGATGAACGAAGGAAATTAGAATCGTAAATATTTACATTCTTGAACCTTCGACGCGTGAGTACTAGATTACTGATCGTTTAACAAATTTTGATGGCTGGCCACGCTGTAAGGTGGCAGGGAACTGGTTCTGATGAGGTGTCTACCCGGGACCAAAAAAGAGAAAACCCACTAATCTCATGAAACTTGGCGGAATCGTAGATTAAGTGGGTTGTCATTTAAACTGCATAGAAGCTGTTGCTCTATGCAGGGAGTATATGTGCATGCTCAGAGAACTTCAAGATCAGTTTCTGAACTTACTCCTTCCGCGCAGCATAAGTGCGGGAAGGTGTGACTGACGTTCAGACCCTGTTCTCCCATTATCGTCAGGTCAAAAACCCTAATCCGGTATTCACGCCGCGTGAGGGGAAAAAGACCCTGCCGTTCTGTCGTAAGCTGATGGCGAAAGCTGATGGCTTCACCTCCCGTTTTGACTTTTCCGTCCATGTGGCGTTTGTGCGTTTGCTGGGTAAGCGTCAACGTATGCCCCCGCTGCTGCGCCGGCGTGCCATCGATGCGCTGCTGCAGGGACTGTGCTTCCACTATGACCCGCTGGCCAACCGGGTACAGCGCTCCATCACCAATCTGGCCATTGAGTGCGGTCTGGCGACCGAATCGAAAACCGGCAATCTGTCCATCACCCGAGCCACGCGGGCGCTGAAATTTATGGCGGAGCTGGGACTGATTACCTACCAGACCGAATATGACCCGCAGATTGGCTGCAATATCCCGACAGATATCACGTTCACCCCGGCCCTGTTCTCCGCGCTGGATGTCTCTGACGTGGCGGTGCTGGCTGCGCGCCGCAGCCGCGTGGAGTGGGAAAATCAGCAGCGCCAGAAGCAGAGTCTGAAGCCGCTGGAGATGGACGAGCTGATAGCGAAAGCCTGGCGGTTTGTGCGCGAACGGTTCCGCAGCTACCAGTCCGAACGTAAACAACATGGCCTGAAACGCGCCCGTGCACGCCGTGACGCGGACAGAACCCGTCAGGACATTGTGACCCTGGTGAAGCAGCAGCTGACGCGTGAGTACGCCACCGGGCGCTTTACCGGGGGGCTCGATGCCATGAAGCGCGAGCTGGAGCGTCGCGTGAAAGAGCGCATGCTGATGTCGCGGGGGAACAACTACACGCGGCTGGCCACCGTCCCCATATAACCTTCCTTCCCGAAAAAATCCGGCCGGCGCCGGAGGCTTTCGCACGTCCGCAGTCCGTCACAGATTATTATCTGAGCACCTGTTCCCTTTCGCCCGGCTGAATCCCGGGCTTCCCTGCGCAAATATGGCCAGAAAATTTATCACCGGCGTCACTTCCGGTCGCTGAATTCAGTTATCCCCCAGTAACTGCAAGGGACTTTTCCATAAGGTTACAACCGTGATGCTTACAGAGCGCCAGTCGCTGAAGTTTCAAAGTGCGTGGTTTCCTTTAAAACCCTGCTCAGTACTTCTTTTAAATACATAATCTTTATCTCTTATAAATACATAACCTGTTCGTCGCCTGCCCTGTGGACAGGCTCAGAGAATGCCCGCCCTTGCAGCGGACTCACGTCCGCGCCGGTTCGGAAACACCATAAAAGTACCTCCCGCCGCTATACGGCGGGCATTTCAGCAATACCACACCATTTAGTTACATCATCCGGGTAAATACCATGAAAACTGCGCCAGCTCTGTCCTCGGCACGTCAAAAACCACTTAAACGACAGCAGAAACCTCGCCTCTCACCACCGGAGAACGCTCACGCTTCAATCACATCAGTGCCCACCTGACCGCCACTGAAAAGCGCCGCCCCACCCCGGCCATCGGCCGGGGTAATGCATCGCTTCAAAATGACGGATGTTGTAACTAGATTTTGTCGTTGCTGTGGGTGGTGTGGCTTTCAGTTCTGGCATACACGCTCGTAAGCGGCCCTGACGGCCCGCTAACGCGGAGATACGCCCCGACTGCGGCTGTCGCCTTGTCGTGACCACTCCGACCGCGCACAGCAGCTTCTGAATCGTTTTCAGCGGGTTTGGTTAGGCTTAGCAGGGTGGGGGATTATTACGGCTGAAGCCGTAATGCTTTTTTCGTCCTCGCTTCGCTGCGAGGGTCTCCGGCGCTTTGCGCCTCCCATGCGCTGACGCGCATGCCCAAATCATTAACAAATAAGAATGCGTCTCATCTGTTGACATGTCACAGGGCAGCGTGTACGGTGAATGAATACTGTATGTATATACAGTATGCGTAAAAATTATCGCACACTTTCATCAGCATAAAAGGAATTCACCATGGCTGAACAACAGAAAAATGCTCAGGTACTGAATGGCATCAACGACGACATCACCGAATTAAAATCCCTGACCACACTGCGGAAGCGGGTCGTCAGCGATGGAGAAATAGTATCGAAATCCGCGAACGGGTTCCGGCTCTCAAACGGCAGTACCGGCGTCATCCTGCGTAATGACGGCCGGGACTTTTATGCCCTGACCACGGCTGCCGGTCAGTCTCAGGACGGGCAGTGGAACACCCTGCGCCCCTTTTCATTCAGTCTCTCCACCGGTCGCGTCTCACTGCGAAACGGCGTGGATATCTCCGGCGGAGCTGTCGTTTCCCATAATGCCGGCATTTCCACCTCCCTGACCGGGCCTGACCCGCTCATTAACGGCCAGACCTATGATGCCGCGCCCGTGTACACGGATTTCACTACAGGTAAAGTCACCACAAGAATGATGATGGGCGCCAGGGTGAATGCCGGTCGTGACGATTTCGGCATACTTTCCTACCGCGACTGGCACGGTAAATGGCATGAGTTGCGTCTTCGCCCCAATGCCGAACTGGATGCCGGACAGTTTATTAAACGTAATCCGGATGGCTGGTTCTGGGCAGGGGGAAACAAAAATATCAGCAGCACTGAGAGAGTAACCAACGGTGTTCATTTGCAGGGCGCGAGCGATTTAGCCGCCGACTTTTATCACCAGGAGCGTATCGGACAGCATCATTTTCTGGGGCTGCATGTGGCCAATGGCGGCGCTCAGGGCTGGTACGAATTCCGTAACGACGGCCATGCCTACACCAACGGCGCCTGGAGCAGCAGCTCTGATTCCCGCATGAAAACGGACATCGAAAAAATCGATAATGCGCTGGACAGACTCGACCGTATCGGCGGGTACACCTACCTCAAACAGGGGAAACCCGAAGCCGGGGTGATTGCCCAGGAAGTGGAGGCCGTGCTACCGCAGGCCGTGACGCAGACAACGCTGACGCTCAATGACGGCAGTGTGCTGCCGGATGCGCGTAGTATCAATATCAACGGTGTGGTCGCCCTGCTGGTTGAAGCACTGAAGGAAGAACGTCAGGCGCTGGTTCAGGAGAAGGAGGCCAGACTGTCGCTTGAACAACGTCTGGCAGCGCTGGAAGAACGTGTGGGTCGGGAGGGCTGATTCATGGATGAGTATGATTTCAACGGTGGGGTACCACCATTACCGGGTAATGTATGGTTTCCTGCTGATGAAGACGGTCCTGGGCGTTGGGCCGCGCCCACTACGGGAAGTCAGACTGGTGATATTCTGACTGTATGGCCGTCAAACGGATATACCCCTCCTGATACTTCTTATCTGCCACCATCAACCTTAGGGCCCGGCTGGGCTGATTACGATATGGCAGGCGTGGCTTCTGACCAGGGCTACCTTTTATATGGTGTTCCGGTAAGGGTCGTTCTGGATATACTGACAGAAGAGGGTGACTGGCCCGGCTGGACCATCGGTCTCTATGAAGCTTATCGGGAACAGGAGCCCGTGTCTGCCGCCATGGCCACTCTCGACCGGGGACTGATTTCGGGGTTACCTGACCCCTCCAGGCCTGCCGTTGTACCTTATGCCCGGCTGGAGCCAGAATCCCCGAACCCGGAAAAAATTTCCCGCGTAATGACAATCCAGCCCTTAAATGCCGTCACAGACGTGCCGGTAAATGCGTTACCCGCACCAGGAGGAACAGTGAACGTTCAGCGGCGTCTGACCGATCTGGTATCCGGGGGGAATCAGTACCTGGTGGTGACAGGAGGAAAACCCATGTCTGTTCGTGTGGTTGATGCCAGTCTCGTGAAGGACAAGACACCACAATCAGACCGATTCCTGAAGAATACTTATCAGGCAACCATTGCGCCCGGGCTTCCACCTCTTATTTTCACTACTGATTATATTAATGATTCCAGGATGTTTCCCAAGAATTATGTTCCAAACGCCAGAGGAATTATTAGCGGACAGGGGGTTTATGGTTCAGCCGGCTATACCTCCTCTACCAGAAATGACGATGTCATTGTGAGATTCCCGGCAGGGAGTGGAGCCAGCCCGCTGTATATATCCTCTGTAGAGGTATTAAATCCTGTGTCACTACATCAGCGTCAACTGGCTGAGACAGATATCAGGAACAGAATAGATGCGGCGATCAAAACCGAGGAAAACCGTAAATACCTGTTTGGCAAAGCAGGTATTCAGGAGACGCCGGCGTTCACTCCGGAAATGGTGAAATCAGCCAGCGCCCTGCTGACGGCACCGGCGGCGATGATGCTTAACCGGGCACCTGCCGGGATACAACTATCTGCAATGGGCACGGGAGTAATGACTGCTGTGGGTGAATGGGCAGGCTCGATTGCCGGCGCGTTATGGCGAGGGGCGGTCGGAACGGCGGCTGCCAGCACCGCGGGTCCCATGGTTGCTGCCGCATCGACGATATTTTTCTCGCGGCCTGCAGGGGGGGGCAGTGACAAGGTTCCGGGACGCGATATTAATATGATGGCGGCTCAGGTCAGTCTTTTTAATACGGGTAAGGTGAAAATCGAACCCGGGATGAAAACAGTTGATCTGCCGGTACGCGGCTTTATCTCCACGGACAGTAATGGACGGCAGTCGGTGATGATGGTGAAAACTGGCTCCGGCGGTGTACCTGCCACGGTACCGGTACTGAGTGCCGTGCGCGACAAGGCCACCGGTCTGGATAAAATCACGGTACCAGCCGTCGCGGGCGCCCCGTCGCGGACCATCCTGATTAACCCTGTACCGGTCGGTCCTGCGGCACCATCACATACCGGCAACAGTACGCCGGTTCCGGTGACGCCGGTGCACACTGGTACCGATGTTAAGCAGGCGGACAGCATCGTCACCACAACATTGCCGGTGGCGGATATTCCTGCGTTGCAGGACTTTATCTACTGGCAGCCGGATGCGACCGGTACTGGCGTTGAGCCGATTTATGTGATGCTGAATAGTCCTCCAAAATCAGTTACTCATAAACACAAGCATTATCCGCCTAAAGGAGTATCCTGGAAGGATATTGTTAATAAAACTGCTAATGGAGGGAGTGCTAAATTTAAACCAGATGTAAATATTCCTGAAATTGATGTAGATGCATGGGAAAATGGACAAACAACAGCAAAACATCCCACATGGAAGGTCAAAAAGTATGATCGTGTAATAGGAGCTTATGCTGGAAAAGAAACTCAGTGGGTTGTTGTAAAAGAATCTCAGGGGGTTATTCACTCTCATCCAGTATCAGAACAAAAAGCTAAGGAGTACATGAAATGAGAATAAATCGTACAGAAATCGACTTCAATGGTGGGACAGTAACAGATGATACATTATTTATAACGGATTTTGATGGACCAGTAGACTATATTGATGAAGATATCTTGCTGGTAGAATATGCAAATGATTTTTCAGTAGATGTCTCATTTCATGAAGGTTCGAACGATTTAAGTGTTAACGTTATACGTGGAAGTGACTGGGATAATCCTGTATACAGAAAAACTATAGGGCTTCGTGATAAATCTGTATTGTTACAATCAATCAGAGAAGCAATTGAAATTGCAGTTAAAGGTTAGAAAATGCTATTCAATTTATGATGGCTGGACAGTACCAAACTGCCTCCGTCTGAAAATACGAGATCGAATAGTTTTTCCCTTTTTTAAGCCGCCTGATCACGGGCGGTTTTTTTGTAAGCGTGAAGCTAGCACGGTGAGCGGATACCAGAAACGGAGGATGTCATGAGCCTTTTTATCTGGATGGAAAATTGATCCAAATGAAGAGAATGGTAAAATATATCTAGTTAGGGCGGGATTCTTTAAATAGAAAAATCAGCGTGAACGAATTTGTCTCTAACATAGTAATAGCCAGAAGGGAATCCTATGGAAGCGAAGAAGCAAATAAAGATATAGATCATTGTGCAGGAGAGCTATTTATTATTGCCGATTGTTTTAATCCTGAACCAGACAGAGAAAGTTATGAACTTGATGAGACTGGATTAAGAAATGAGGTTAAAGCCACTCTTGAAAAATTTCATCTTCTTTGACCTTCAACCGTTGTGCAATTAGTTGATAGCCAACCTCTCGGGTTGGCTAATTCTGATTAACCCTGTGCCGGTCGGACCTGGTGTGCCATCGCATACCGGCAACAGCACGCCGGTTCAGGTGCCGCCTGCTGAAAGCCGTGAGGCTGAACTGGCGTAAGCAACAGGAGACGTGGGGAAGCCGGGCAGGGCTGGATGAGGGGATAATGGATAGCCGTGTCGAATCAAGGGCTTAGCTCTTATAAAGGTATTAAGACCAATTCTTAAACGTTATTACTTATTCTCCCTCTTTTTTGCCTTGCCTCTTTGCTTTTTCCCTCATAGCGTCCAAAACCCATGCGCTAAGTGACAGGCCAGCTACGTCGGCAAGCTCAGCAAAATGAGCCTTGTCTTCAGGCAACAAGCGTACCCAAAACAGAATGGTCTGGCAAAGGCGCTGAGAGAAATTGGCCGCATTGAGCGGACGCTGTTTATGCTCGACTGGTTCCGCGATCCTGCACTACGTCGGCGAGTACAGGCGGGACTGAATAAAGGGGAAGCCCGTAACGCGCTGGCGCGGGCAGTATTCCTACACCGGCTGGGTGAAATCATCTTGAAATTAATGCGCATACAGGGTTTGCAGATGAATTAGGACGGGCAGGAGGAGCAACTGGGCGCTCTGGGGCTGGTATCCGGACAAGTTCCTGCGTCAGTTGCTCCCGGCTGTCAATACCGATAGCCCCCGTCAGGTCAGAAAATGACGGTTGTTCATTTTTTTCAAGCACATGCAGCAGGGCAAGAGGCGCGTCAAGCTTCCCTGCAACCCAGGCCGCATACTCACACACGGAGCGTGTTGATGACGAACCATCCACGCAGGCAATAACGGTGTTTTCCATATCATTAATTTCTGACATTAATGACCTCCCATCAGTTTTTCGACTTCTTCGGGTTTATCGTGAACACCAAAGCGATCAACGATTGTACGGGTTGCTTCGTTCATCCCTCGGATCTCAACGTCTGTTCCTTCTCTGCGGAATTTAATAACCACCTTATCCAGAGCGCTGACTGACGTAATGTCCCAGAAATGAGCATGCGTCACATCAATGACCACTTTCTCTACGGCCTCGCGAAAATCAAAATACGCCATAAAGCGGTCGGCAGAGGCAAAGAACACCTGCCCGGTGACCTTATAGATCCGGGTTTCCTCCCTGAGTTCTGAAGAGACAGCCAGAAAACGCGCCACTTTAGTGGCAAAATTCAGGGAAGCGATCAGCACACCGGTGAGTACCCCGAATGCCAGATTATGAGTGGCCACCACCACCACCACCGTTGCCAGCATCACCACGCTGGTTGAAACAGGATGGCTTTTAAGATCTACAACTGAACGCCATGAAAAGGTACCAATTGAAACCATAATCATCACGGCGACCAGCGCGGCCATAGGGATTTGCGAGACCAGGTCCCTGAGGAAGACTACCATACACAGCAGGACCACACCGGCAGTGAGGGTGGACAGACGGCCCCGGCCGCCGGACTTGACGTTGATAACGGACTGGCCAATCATTGCACAGCCCGCCATCCCCCCGATAAAGGAGGTGCAGATATTGGCGATGCCCTGGGCCTTGCACTCCCTGTTTTTATCACTGGGAGTATCCGTCATATCGTCCACAATCGTGGCCGTCATCATTGATTCCAGGAGTCCTACAACAGCGAGCCCTGCGGAGTACGGGAGAATAATCAGGAGCGTATCAAGATTCAGCGGGATGTCCGGCACCAGGAAGACCGGGAGGCTGTCAGGCAGTTTCCCCATATCCCCGACAGTACGCACATCCAGATGCAGCCACATGGCAATAGCCGTCAGTACCACGATACAGACAAGGGGGGAAGGGATTGTTTTATTCAGATACGGGAAGAGGTAAATAATGGCGAGCCCCCCTGCCGTCATGGCATAAACATGCCAGGTCACATTGGTGAGCTCAGGTAACTGCGCCATGAAAATCAGGATCGCGAGTGCATTAACGAATCCGGTGACCACGGAGCGTGAGACGAAGCGCATGAGGCTGCCGAGCTTAAGATAGCCAGCTATCAGCTGGAATATGCCGGTCAGCACGGAGGCAGCCAGTAAGTACTGCAGTCCATGATCCTTCACCAGGGTCACCATCAGGAGCGCCATTGCCCCCGTTGAGGAAGATATCATCGCCGGGCGACCACCAAAGAAGGCCATAATCAGCGGGATACAAAAGGCGGAGTAAAGCCCCACCTGAGGGTCAACACCGGCAATAATGGAAAAGGCGATCGCTTCTGGAATGAGTGCGAGCGCGACAACAATACCAGCCAGCACGTCACCACGGACGTTACCCAGCCAGTCCTTACGCGTCGAGGACAGCAACATAGTAATTTCTCAGTTTTCAGATGTAGTTAGCCCCGGAGGACATAAGTTTTAAATACGATAAAGCACATCCGCAGACGGGATGTTATTGCGTGCGTGCTGAGGCTCGCTCAGTACAGCGGAGGAAGGAAAAACTCAGGGTGGCGTAATGCGCATGGTCAGCAGGTAAATCCTCGAAATCAGGCACTCAGCCCTTAGTGAACAGAATAAGCCAGCGCAATGTACTTTTGCGCTGACCACATGCTCTGCTTGATGCAGAGTCTTACTACTATAAACGAAAATACAACACGATCAATGCAAAGGCCCCATACAGGCAGTTTAAGCAACAGAATATGACTGTCGGTGGTCAAGGTAACCGCATGGATGTCTTGATATCAGATAGATAACGTTTCGTGAACATCCCCTACGCTGATTAAAAAAGTTCTTAACGTACAATAATTTTCGAGATCCAAACTGACCCCTTCATGGCGATGTGCCTCTCTGTGAGATGGAAGAAAGACCGGAGACTTCAGTTTAGCCTGGCACTGTTTTCAGGGAAGAGATCAAGTTGAGGGGCATAAAAAATCCCCCGGAGGCACTTGCCGGGGGCAACTGAAACGACATTAATTGCTGTGTACATCACAAAATAATCTGTAGTAAACGATAAGTAAGTTCAAGTAACTTTTTACTGGTCAGATGTTGTGTGTTTTTAACAGCCTACCAGAATTAATAATGCAATAGATTTTAATGCTGATAGATTATCATTCTTAAGCCGATAATACTAAAGTGTCTATTTGAATCAGACTAGAATGAAGCTGGTAAGTGAGAAAACTGATGCAAATGTTATTATGAATCGTTCATAATTAATTTAAGTACGATCTTGTAATTTGCACTAACGTGTTATAATTTTGTAATGTACGATGTTTTCTATCTTAGTTTTAAGTGGGTTAAATTGATTCTGTCTCTTAGAGTTTTATAATAGGATTTGTATGTTAAAAAATTTCCCTGATGAGAAATATATATCTGATCGGAATTCATCTTTTATTAAACGAGTGTTTTTTTTACGTCAGGTTGGAGTCATTCTATGCTTTATCCCAATATATTCAGTTCTTCAAGAGCAATCACACCAAAAAATAACGATTGCCCTATTGACTCTGAATGCGCTTACTTGGCCAACAGTTGCTTATCTTGCAAGTATAATGTCAACGGATATGCTGTATACAGAAAAAAAGAATATGATACTCGATTCATTTTTTGCGGGTATTTGGATTGCAGTGATGCAAGCCAGCCCAATTCCATCATTATTCATTGTTTCAGTTCAAATAGCTGATCGCTATGCTGCGGGTGGGTGGAAAATATTAAAGCCAGCATTAACGTGGATGATGCTTAGTTTCCTGATAGTTTGGTTAGCAAATGATTTCAGATATACGATGGATTTCAGTATTCAAACTGTATTGCTTTCTTTACCCTTGGCTACCTGTTATCCCATAGTATTGAGTGTGGTTTCACGAAATTTATCTATTAAGCTGAGGAAAAGAAGGGAGTTACTGGAAATGCAGGCTTTAATGGATCCGGGGTTAGATCTACCAAATCGACGTTTTTTTGAACAGAAAATGGAAAGCGCTTTTCGGGCTACTCGAAATAAAAGAATCCATTCATATCTTATGCTAATTGACGTTGATAATTTTAAAAATATCAACG
The DNA here is from genome assembly GCF_042137965.1 of Klebsiella grimontii. Taxonomy (NCBI): domain Bacteria; kingdom Pseudomonadati; phylum Pseudomonadota; class Gammaproteobacteria; order Enterobacterales; family Enterobacteriaceae; genus Klebsiella; species Klebsiella grimontii. Next base: position 64,506 of record NZ_CP169722.1, on the reverse strand, counting down.
ATACATATGGTCATGAAGTTGGTGATGCGGTGTTATCACGTATATCATCAATACTACGAGAGTGCGCGGGGGAGAAGGACGTACCAGCAAGATTTGGTGGCGATGAGTTAGCCATTATTGTTAACAACAGTACTAGTCAGCAAGTTTTATCCATGGTTAATATAATTCAGAAAAAAGTTAAAGATCTTTCATTGCCTTCTCACAAGGATATTTACTGTACTATCAGTATCGGTATTTCTTGTGCAGAAAATAAAAATTCAATCATTGAGTGGATCAAAGAGGCTGATGAAATGTTATATCAAGTTAAACGTAACGGGAAGAATGGCTATTGCATGCAGAATAATTAAAAGTGTTATGGTTTTATTTATCGTAATTATTGACATATACATGTTTAATATTTTAATAAAAAATTTTCTAGAATGTTATCTTTTTGAGTATTAGTGAAATTTACATCTAAACTTTAACACTTACCCTAGGCACTCAACACGTCTCAAACCTATTATTTATATTATTTTAATAATGAAATCATGTTTTTATTTTCTTATTCAAGTTCATTTGATTTGAATGATCGATCGATTTATGGAATGTGATAGGTTTAGCCTATTGTTAGATCGTTATCGATCATTTTAAACTATTTCTCTTTCATTTTTATTTATGACACGATTAGGATTATTCTTAGTTCCGGTGTTTTTTTATGATAAAGAACAGTGTGGAAATAGAATCCTGTAGCTTTGTTTTAGAACCATCCTACAAAAAAGATGGTTCTATTCATTCATGGGAAATTCTTACAAAAAGTGTAAAAAAAAAGAACGCTAATAATTTTCATGCTAATGAAGGCGTCTTCTGTTTCAGTTCCATGAACGACAAAGAAATCATCGATGTGTTTAACAAACAGATATTGATAATTGAAGGAATTGATGCATTCAAATTGAACTTTAAGCCAGTTTCATTGAACGTCGACAGTATCATTAGCGATTATATTCTAACCGATAAATATATTTCTGATTACTTAAAAAATCAAAAAAGCATAGCTTTTGAAATTAACGAGTATTTTCATGAGTTCAATACTAAATGTCCTATGGCTGACTTGAAGTGTCTTTCAAAATTATGTCCAGTATGGCTGGATGATTTTGGTAGAGGTTTAACCAGTTTAACAATTATTGAGATGTTTAATTTTGAATGTATAAAAATCGATAAGGATTATTTCTGGGAAATACAAAATGAGAGTGGCTTTTTTAAAAAAATAAATGAAGTGAAATCATACTGCAATTTTTTAATTGTTGAAGGTGTTGAGACGATAGAACAAAGAAATAAAGTACATTCTGTTGTTAATAGCGCTTGTCAGGGACGATTATGGATGGAGAATTATTACTATGTCGAGAGTTAAAGTCAATGATAAAAATACATGACAAATGTCCATTTTGTGGCTTACATTTAATTAACGAGGACCGTTGTCAAAGTTGTCATGCATTCCAGATTAAAGGATATGTGTCAAGAGAAGCACGCAAAAGAGTTAATTTTGTATCTATCAGCATCTCTGTACTGGTAGTTCTATTTGGGGCCTTGATTGTGTTTGTGGTTTCTAAAAGTATCGGAGCATATATCTCTGTAATCACGTGTTCTCTTGCTGTTTATTTTATTATGAAAAAAATTTTGATTATAAAAGAAGTAAAAAAAGGGAAGGTGGTTTGGAAAAGAGCAATAATTACATGGTAGAAAATAACTAAATAATATAATGACGCGGGTACTTTGAACACAAGTCTCGGATCCCGAGGTTTTCTTACCGTATTCTTATGAAGAAAATTTCCGGTGGCTACCGGGGATCCACGCAAGTGTAGGCGTAAATCAACCACCTGCGGTCGAAACTGACTGCCGCAGAACCCTGTGATAATGGTCATACTTAGTGATTTATGCTGAGCTGAAAAACTTTGTCATATTCAAAACACCCTGTCGCTGTTTATTTCAGACGACATGCTTAAAAGCTGGATACAATCTGCCCGTGATTATCGACCTGTGGTCGAGGCCAGTCATTGGCTGCGCGGATGATGGCTCAGCTGGCTCTATCGCATTAGCGCATGCATGTCCGCAACGTCTGTGCCCGACGGAATGACTTAAATCCCAGCATCAGACGTATTCGTCGTTTGATATTTCGGTGCTCCTGCTCAATCAGGTTATTCAGATACTTACTTTGCCTGATGGTGATGATTTCTTCTTCTGATTTGTTGGCATTGACTGTGGCCAGTACCACTGTATTGGCGCCACTTTTATCGATGGTCACCACCTTAGGTTCGCCATGCTGGCGATTGGCTTTGCGAAAGAAGCGCAGGGCCGCTGCGGCATCCCGTTTTGCCGTCAACAAAAAGTCGATGGTCTGACCTTCGGTATCGACTGCCCGTTACAGATATTTCCACTGTCCCCTGACTCTGATGTAAGTTTCATCCATTCGCCACCAGGGCCCCACGGCAGGTTTATGCCGTCGAAATGCCCTATCCAGCAGAGGTACCAGCCGTATAATCCAGCAGTGAAGAGTGAAATGGTCGACGGTGATACCGCGTTCAGCCATTATCTCCTCCAGATTTCGGAGGCTTAGTGAGTAAGCCAGATACCAGCGAACACACTGAGCAATAATATCGACAGGATAGTGCAGACGTTTGAAGGCTTTTAGGATCATGCATAGTCAGGTAACATCGCAAAAACACAGCATGTTATCTGACGGCTTCTTAATGCGACAGAGCCAGATTGTAACCCACGCCGCTCTGTTTTCTGCAAAGCGAGCAATGACAACGATAAAATACTTCGGGTTTATGAGTAAGTTCAAATTCAACCGTTCCACACAAATAAGATCCTTTCATTTCAAAGCCATTCCTGCAAGGGCTAAAAGATTTTTATGAAACATTACCACCTTTTTAGTACTGATATAGGAGCGCTCTTTATGGCAACTCAAAATCAGTTAACAGCCAACAAAGACTAAACAGTGTCGCCAGACAGCTCAACGAGAGATCGAGAAAAACGCTAGACTATGAATCTCCCGTAGAGCGGTTCAATCAATGTGTTGCATCCCTCGGTTGAACTCACAGCCAGATGTGGACGTTGCTACCAACAGTCTGAGTGATTCCACGGAGAATCGACCATCATGTATTTTCAGGACCAAGATGCTCGCAGAACCAGTCAACAACCCTATTTATGACAACGGGTTGATACCAGTGATCATCACCGTGTTCTGCACTTTCAATAAGTACATAGTCCGCTTTGTTTCCCGATTTCAAAAGGGCTTTGTAAAGCGTTGCGCTCTGCTTAGGCGATACTAATGTATCCTTACTTCCATGCATTATTAGGAACGGAGGTTTACATCCTTTGAGACGTCCTATGGGGCTTGCATTTATCGCTTTTTCAGGTACAGAACTGATGGAGGCACCTGCAAAATTCTTGAAAGCCACACCATTAATTAGCAGTGACTCCGCGACTGCAGGAGACTGATGCACTTTTTGTCGGTGATCCGGAAAACCGTCACCTATGTTACGCAGATCTGATATTCCGTAAAGCGTAGCCACAGCCTGCACATCAGCGGACTGGCTGAGAAAATCGCCGTGATCGAATGATTTATCGCCATTAGTGGTACCAAGCATCTGCGCCAGCCATCCTCCTGCAGAATCGCCAAATACACCAATTCGTGAGGGGTCAATTCCATAATCGTGGGCATGTTGACGAAGGTATCTTACTGCTGCTTTAGCATCTATCACTGGCGCAGGGAAAGTATCCGGAATTGTCCTGTATTCTGCCGCTGCAACAACAAAGCCAGCCTCCGCTAAAGCCATGCGCATCTCCACAAATTTGTTGTGTTCAGCGGTCATAAACCCTCCCCCAGGAAAATAAATGATACCTGGTTTCAAAATGTTGGTACGAGGAACAAGAAAAGACATATGCAATTGCCTGACAGAACGAGTTTTTTTTACTGTCTCATAAACCACATCACTAATATTATCTATAGGGGTTTTAGTCAAGGCGACTTGGATAATTTTCGCCCCATGAACATAACCAGGAAGATCATGATAATTAGAAGATATTTCATTACTTTCTTTAGAAATCATAAAAAAACACCAGTTTTTAAATATTGTTTCACCAGCCCACCTATAATTCTGAAAGGGTAGGCCATCCTGTCAGATAATTTTCAAGGCCGAATTAATGGTAGCAAAAAAATAAAATTCGCTTTAACACCCATTTGAAATATGTACAGACTAACATTGATGTCAGACATACGTAAAATATAATCCTCTGTAATTACACCATCCCGACCAAGCTTGGTGAAATCGGTTCTGTCTCCGGATGACTACTGTATACATACATATCGAAAGGCTCATCAATTCAAACACTTGTATTATCTACAAATCACAAAAAGTGATATTTATATTCATAGCCAGTTACGCCCTTGGGTTATTGTTATTTTTTTCATATCTCAACCGGTCTTCACGAAAGCGATCAGCATTATCGACAATCCAGGTCCACAGCGGGATCATTCGCACAAGCAACTCCATACCTGTATCGGACAGCTCGTATTCGACTCGTGGCGGGATTTCACTGAAATCATGGCGAATAACCAGTCCGTCGCGCTCAAGCTGTCGTAATGTACGTGTCAGCATGCGCTGAGTCACTCCGTGCATACGCCTGCCAATTTCGGCGTGACGTAGTCTGCCATAAACGCCAAGCGTGTTGACGATACCCAGTGACCATCGACTGCCTGCATGAGTCAGTACCTCCCGCCGCAAGCCATCATCATCGTCTCTCAGACCCTTACAAACAGCCTGCGAATACTGAAGAATTTCGTCCCGATCCATTTCACAGATTCCCGGTATCATACGTGTACCTTCTTTTTTAGCCTGTTATGAATTGCTAGAGTGGCGCAACAATTCATGTAAGGCCAGATTATGAACAAAACTGATCTTAACGCTACGTCTGAGAAAATCCTCGTGCTCGGTGCCGGTGAGCTGGGCCTCCCCGTTCTGCGAAATCTTGCCCTTCGGGCAAAAGATGTGGAGGGAACGAAAATCAGCGTACTGCTGCGCGAAAGTACCGTAACGTCAGATGAACCTGTAAAAAAATTAGTTATCACGGAAATCAGAAACCTCGGTATTAATATAGTCACGGGCGATCTCGTCATGAGTTCTGTCGACGATTTGGCCAGCCTCTTTGCGCAATTTGACACAGTCGTTGGCTGCACGGGGTACGCGGCCGGAATAAATACACCAATGAAACTGGCGCAGGCGGCCCTGCAGGCGCGGATTCCACGATATTTTCCATGGCAGTTTGGAGCTGATTTTGATGCCATCGGACGCGGCAGTCCACAAGACATCTTCGACGCGCAGATTGACGTGCGTGATTTACTACGCAGCCAGCATGAAACTGAGTGGGTCATCATTTCGACCGGCATCTTCATGAGCTATTTGTTCGAACCAGACTTCGGTGTGGTCGATCTGCAGAACGATACTGTTCACGCACTCGGCAGTATTGACAACACCATAACACTGACAACACCTGATGATATCGGGATGCTGACGGCAGCGATCGTATTTACAACTCCTCGCATCCGGAATGAAATTGTGTATATCGCCGGTGATACACTGACCTACGCAGAGGTAGCAGATAAGCTGCAATCAGCGCTTGGCCGTCCTTTCAGCTGCACGGAATGGAGCGAACAATATCTGATGGATAAACTCGTGCTCAACCCGCAAGACATGATGTCTAAGTATCGTGCTGTTTTTGCACAGGGGCGGGGAGTTGCATGGGATAAAAAGCAGACATTCAATGAACGCCATGACATTCCGGTTACCGACGTGGCAGCCTGGATAAATGCAAACCTGACCCCGGGCAGCTCATTATAAACGTATTAAAGCTGCTGTAATAAATACCAGAGTCTTTCTCCTGCCTACCCGAATATGGTGAAGAGAAAGACTCTGTTCCCCCTGTAGGCACTGATAGCAAAGGGGTTACGCTGTGTGAGCTGAAAACCGGCTCTCCGGTAAACCGGGGAATACGGCTGATTCCGCTCTTAGCAACGCTCCATCATGCCTTGACGGCACAGAAAGACCCACGCTGGCACTGGTACAATACAGCGTTGTGAATGCTTCTCCCGCGAGTGTCGGGCAAGTGCTCTGAACTCCTGGAGAGGGCAGGATACTCTCCGTCGTTCCGTCCGGACGATAACGTACAACACGGCTTCCTCCCCATTCGGCATTCCAGACATAGCCCAGTGCGTCCACGCAGGAGCCGTCAGGCGCCCCATTTCCTTCTGTTGCAGTGAACACGCGCTGGTTATTCATAGAGGGGTAATCACAGCACATTATACGGCCCTGCATCGAATCACAGTAATACATCGTGCTGCCGTCCGGACTGAAACAGATGCTGTTCGGGATAGCCACCTCAGGCAGGGGTAGCGTCTCAATGCTGAGTGTCGCTGCATTTAGCCTGTGAAATCTTCCTATGACTTTCGCGGGGTACCCGTCATCCATGGTCCCGAAGACGAAATTACCCTCGCGGTCGCACCGACCATCCCCTGTCCGTGTTCCCGGTCCTCCCGGTGACGCCACTACCGGCGTAAAGATACCCGTATTCAGATCGCAGAAGGCGAATCGGGACGCCAGTCCCATCAGTAAAACGTCAGAATTTTCAGTAAGTGCAAACGATCCGAGGCGCTCAGGCAGGGACCAGCGCATCACAACACTGCTGTCTTCTTCAAGGGCAAGCAGCTCGCAGCCTTCAATGTCAGTCCAGTAAATCCTGCGTGTCCTCTCGCACCAGATTGGGCACTCTCCCAGCAAATTTCTGGCATCAGCAGCCACTGAAAACATGTTATTTCTCCCGCATATAAAAGTTTCGCATCGCGCCTGACCAAAAGCTTACGGCCATTTGCACTATGGCAGATGGCCGTAAGGAGCAATTCCCACCCCGTCAGGGCAAAAAACGCGCTGAAAGTTTGTCACCAAAAAGCATGATGGCGAGTCCTGCCAGCATGACCAGCATGCCCCCCAGTTTGAGCAACGAAACCGGTCGCCGTACAGCACCCAGCAGACCGAAATGGTCAATCATCTGCGACGAGAGTAACTGCCCAACGATTGCCAGCCCGAGCAGGGCTGAAAAACCGATTTTCGGTGCCAGCACCACGTAGCTGAACAACGCACAGGCACCGATCAGGCCGCCCGCCAGACTCCATGCTGGCTGAGAAGGAATAGCGGCGAGAGAGCTAAATAACCCTCCACGTAGCAGCGAGTAAATCCCGAGGCTCAACGCCCCGGCCGTAAAGGAAAAGAACGCGGCGGTGACCGAATCGCCCCCGAGTCCTTTTGCGAGCTGACTGTTCAGGGTCGTCTGCAGGGTAATACCAAGACCCGCTGCAAAAGCTATTACGTAATAAATCGCGCTCATGCTGTTATTCCCTGTCAGTTTGCCTGTACCAGCGGCAGGAATTTCTCCGCAAAGATGTCCGGCTCATACCCGGCGGCGGCAAAAAGGTGTTCGCGTGATTCATCGATGGCAGCACGAAGACGCTCGCTGTCCACGCCCAGAACTTTGCCGTTCTGCTTGACGATGCGCCCGCCAATCATGACAGTATCGATGTTGCTGCGTTCAGTTGCATGCACCACCGTCCCGAAGGCATTCCCGTTCGGATAGAGATTGAGATCAGCAGCGTTAATCAGGATGAGGTCGGCCTGTTTGCCTGGCGTCAGGCTACCCACTTTATCCTGTAGTCCGGCACAGGTCGCACCATCGACGGTTGCCGACTTCAGCAGTTGCGCTGCGGGGAGCGTTGTCAGTGAATGCCCTGAATCACAGCAGTGCTGCTTATGCATACCCATTACTCGCAGCAGGTAGAACGCCACGCGCATTTCCATAAACATATCTGTGCTGTAAGACGTTTCGTTATCCACGCTCAGGCCAGGATTGATGCCATGGCGCTGCGCGGCCTCAATGGCAAACATCCCGTTTTCAATGCCATAGTGCGAATCTGAGCGCGGACAAACGTTCACCCGTACGCCGGCTTCACGCAGGATTTCCCAGCCCTCATCAGGCAGTGCAGTGCAGTGGTTGAAGATATTGTCCGGGCCCAGCAGGCCCTGCTGATGCAGTGATTTAAGCTCTGAAGCCATTTCAGCGCCAAAGAATTCGGTCACGATTGGCAGCCCGAGCCGGCGGGCCTCGGCCCACAATTCCGGCTCCAGCTGGGCCATGACGCCCAGAGAAACCAGTCCCTCAGGATTGTCTTTGAAATATTTTTCCTGCAGACGCTGCCAGTTATCCGGCCAGTGAGCTTTATCCCATTCGCCTGCTACCGGCGCGCCGGAAGCATGAATAGCGCGAATTCCGGCATCAAGCAGGGCTTCAACGGCGGCGTCTGCATGTGCTGCGGTACGGCTGTTGTGCGAGTTATCAATCATGGTAGTGATACCCGCATCAATCGCGCCCAGCGCCGTCAGGAGATTACCGACATAGATATCTGCGGGCCGGTAGTATTTCGCAAACGAGAAATGCGTGGCATTGCTATAGTCGTCCAGACAGGTGGCGTTGGGGTTGATGCGGCGCAGCTGGCCTTCCCATGCGTGACGATGAGAATCGACCATCCCCGGCATGGCAATCATATTTGTGGCATCAATAACGTGAACACCTTCGGCGTTCAGGTCCTTACCGATGGCGGTAATGGTTGAGCCTGTGACAAGGATATCGCCACGCTCAATGTTACCGACATTCTCATCCATGCTCAGTATGGTTGCTCTACGAATCAGTGTTGCTGGCGGATTTTCCGTCTGATTATTAACAATATTTCTGCTGTAATCGGTCATTTGAATTGTCTCTTTCAGGTTCAGAAGGAAAACAATACGCCTCCTGTTTAAGCTGAAAAAGATGACTAACGTGTTTTCATCATTCAGAATTTGCGAATAATGATAATTATCACCGTCACATGCTATTCAGGAGCGCAATCAGTGGATCGAATTCAGGCTATGCAGGTTTTTATAAGGGTGGCTGAGGCCGGAAGCTTTGTCCGGGCAGCGGAAATACTGTCCCTGCCTTCTTCTACTGTTACCAGCACCATCAAAAACCTGGAGAAATATCTGCAGGTGCGTCTGCTGAACCGGACCACAAGACGGGTCAGCCTTACTCCGGAAGGTATGCAGTATCTGGCGCAGTGCCGGGAAATTCTGGCCTTAATTGAACATACGGAAGCCAGTCTGGCCGATTCGAACAGGCGCCCCCGTGGCCGTTTACGCGTTGATATGCCCGGCGGTATAGCGCACTTCCTCGTGATGCCAAACCTGAAAGAGTTCTACAGCCGTTATCCTGATATTTACCTGATGATCGGCGTCAGCGACCGGCAGGTTGACCTGGTTCAGGAGGGCGTGGACTGCGTGATCAGAACCGGAGAGTTACTTAACTCCACGCTTGTAGCCCGTCCGCTCAGAAAATTTCGCTGGATCACCTGCGCCTCTCCCGATTATCTCAGGGAGTACGGTATTCCGCAGTCACCTGAAGATTTATCTCATCACCGGGCTATTCATTATTTTTCCGGACAAAGCCGGCGTACAGACGAATTGCGTTTTGTAAAGGGAAAAGAAACGCTGTCCGTACCCGTCAGGGGGCAGGCAGCCGTCAACGAGACGGGACTCTATATAAAAATGTGCCTAGAAGGGTTCGGACTGGCGCAGCTTGCTGAAAATGTTGTAGCAGAACACCTGCAGAAAGGAACGCTGGTTGAAGTCCTGGCAGACTGGCAGCCGTCGTCTGTTCCGGTCACACTGCTTTATCCCCATCAGCGATTTCTTTCCCCAGCTGTACGTGCATTTGCAGACTGGATAGATGAAATATTCAGTTGATACGTCTGTCACCGCTCCCCGTTGCACATCAAAAGTCGCCCGTATTCAGAGAGCCTGAAAGAACGGCAGACTTTGTTTCTGCGGATCCAGGCATCCCGGAGCAGCTACTTCCCGGAGAAAGGCTGTACCCAGTCCGGTTTATGGGGGACGCCGGCTAAGAGCGCCAGCCGCATCCGGGCCCGCTTTCAACTGAAGTGTCTGAGTAAAATACTTTCAAGGATGTGAAAAACGGTCCTGATGCGCTGCGGTACCAGGGTCTGATAGGGCCGGTAAAGATAAAGCTGCCAGGTTTCCAGTTTCAGTTCCGGCAGGACATTGACCAGCCTGCCGTCTTCAAGGTATTCCCTGCAGGCCAGATTACTCGACTGAATGACAGCTTTACCGGCTAACGCAGCCTGGATCTCAGACTGGGAGTCGGTGGTAAAAAACTCCAGGTGGCGCGGTACAAAAGTATCAACGCCATCGAGCATATATTCGAATACTTTTCCGGTTTCAGGATTCAGCAGGCCACTGAAAGGGTAGCGCTGGCGCAGATCGTCGAAATTTTTCGGCGCGCCCAGCTTCTCAATGAGCCCGGGTGATGTCATCAGCGCGTGATGAACCAGCGTAATGGGCCTGACGATAAAATTCGGGTTTGGCTCCCGCTCTATACGGATCCCCATGTCAATGCGGTTCTGAACAGTATCCAGCTTCATCATGTCTAACCGCCAGTCTATAAACAGCTCAGGATAAGGATCGAGGGAGGTAAGAAGCTCATATAACACCTGCTCGTGGCCGGGAAACCGGAATAGCGTGATCCTCACAACTCCCCTCATCTCATTGTCATCTCTGGCCGTCTGAAAAAGGGCCTCTGAGTCTTCAAGCAGCCGCATGGCTCGGGGCAAGAAAATCTCACCAAAGCTGGTCAGCACAATGGATCGGGTGTTGCGGTTAAAAAGCGGTTCCCCCAACTGATGTTCCAGCTCAGCAATCGTTCGTGTCACCACTGATGGAGAAATGGCCAGCCTGACTGCCGCTTCGCGAAAATTCATTGTTTCTGCAGCAGTAACAAAAAATCTCAGGGCATCGAGTTTATTCATAATAATTGTGTTTTTAGCAATTCTGATTTTCTAAATTAACAATTTTTCAGCAATAAACCCAGCCGTATACTTAGCATCTAAGAATAGTTAATGCCTTAAAGAAGGGTGAAATAATCATGAAAATGAGAAGGTTAGGTAGCCATGGGCTTCATGTCTCGGAAATTGGGCTGGGGTGCATGGGCATGGACCATGGCTATGGCTATTCAGTTGAAATCCGTGAGCGAACAAAGCTGATAGACAAGGCTGTAGAACTGGGCTGCAACCTTTTCGACACTGCCCCCATTTACGGTTTTGAAAACGAAGAACTGCTGGGTGTTGCGCTCAGCAAACACAGGGACAACGTCGTCATCGCGACTAAGTTTGGCGTGACCGGAATGGAAAATAGTGATGGACAGCTGGTGCCGGTATTAGACAGCCGTCCGGCGTCTGTCAGAGAGCAACTGGAAGGTTCTCTCAGGCGCCTGAAGACCGACCATATCGACCTGTTTTATCAGCATCGTGTCGATCCAAAAGTTGAGCCGGAAGTGGTGGCGGGATTAATGAAAGAGCTGATCGCGGAGGGAAAAATAAAGCACTGGGGCTTATCCAATGCGCCCGTCTCTTACATACGACGGGCTCATGCCATCTGCCCGGTCACCGCGGTTGAAGACCAGTATTCAATGATGTGGCGTAAACCTGAGCAGGATTTGTTCAAAGTCTGCGATGAACTTGATATTGGCTTTATGGCCTACAGCCCGCTGGGTAATGGATTCCTGAGTGGTCAGGTGACCGCTGATACAACCTACGGGGAAGGCGATTACCGGGGCATGATGGGGCGCTTTAAACCTGAAGTAATGGAAAATAACCAGGCGCTACTGGATTTGATTGCTCAAATAGCGGAAAAAAGCAACGCAACTTCAGCACAGATTGTTCTTGCCTGGGAGCTGGCTCAGAAGCCTTACATCGTACCGATCCCGGGAACAACAAAACTACACCGGCTGGAAGAGAATTTTCACGCCGCAAATGTTCAGCTCAGTGACGCCGAATTAAATGATATCAACGAAGCCTTATCCCGGCTTGAAATTGACGAAACATTCTTCTGAAAAAAGAGATTTAAATGAAAACAACTGTATTTGTTACCCACCCCAATATTAATCAGTCCCGGGTTAACTCAGCCCTGGCAAAAGGTGCAGCATCACTGACCGGCGTTGAGGTGCGTTATCTGTATGACCTGTATCCGGATGGCAAAATCGACGTGGTCGCTGAACAGGCTGCACTGGAGAAAACGGATCGTATCGTGCTGCAGTTCCCGATGCAGTGGTACAGCACGCCGCCACTTCTCAAACAGTGGCTTGACGATGTACTGACGTATGGCTGGTCACATGGTGGAGAAACACAGGCGCTGCGCGATAAGCAACTCATGCTGGCCGTTTCGCTTGGTGGTGCAGAGTCTGCCTATCAGCCTGATGGCGCTGCCGGACATACGGTAGGCGAGTACCTGCTGTCTTTTGAAACCATCTCCGGGTATCTGGGTATGAACTACATCAAGCCGTTTATTACAGGCGGAAGCGCGACGATAACTGACGAAGAAATCGCAGCTCAGGTCGAACAATATAAAACGGTATTAGCCTGATTACCTTCGTGCGACCATCAGTGTTTTAAAACGCCCTCAAATGTGCCGTTGCCGTTAACGGCACATTTTTTTACCTATGGGAAGGAGAGATTCTGTGTCTTTACAGCCAGTTGAACTGAATAAAGCATACCGATTATTACAGGTCGGCCCAACTACAATGATTTCCGCTAAACACAATGGTAATGCCAATGTAATGGCCGCCGCATGGGTGAGTCTGGTGGGGATCAATAAAGTCATGGCGTATATCAGCCCGCAGGCTTATACCCGAGGGTTAGTGGAAGAAAGTGGTCTGTTTGCCGTACAGATCCCCGTAGTCAGTCAGATGGAAACCGTTTTGTACGCAGGTGAGCACAGCTACCGTGACAGGCCTGACAAGAATCATAAAATACCGACTTTCTACCTGAAAGAGTTCGATATCCCGCTGGTAGAGGGCTGTGCTGGCTGGCTTGTATGTAAGGTAATACCCAACGCGGCGTATGAGCTGGAACATAATCTGTTTATGGGAGAAATTGCCGGTGCGTGGAGTGACGATCGGGTTTTTCGCAATGGACACTGGATATTTGATGAAGCACCTGACGAATTACGAACCATACATTATGTCGCCGGGGGGCAGTTTTATGCCATCGGCAAAGGAACCCGGTTTGACCATGGTCCGGGCAAAGACTAATACGCGAGTACTGCTTGTACTGATACAGTAAAATGCAGGGGCTGGTTGTTAAAATGCCTTCCTGTTCCCTCATGGCCAGCACGCGATGTCGCCTCTGAGTCAGCAGGGGAAGCCGCTTTTAGGCGCCCGCACCCTGCATTCTTATATGCTCCTGCTAGCACATAGCACTCATCAATGAACAATGGCATGTCACAGGGAAGGATCCGTGTCTTTAATCAGAAAGTGACAGTTTTGTTCTACCCACCGGTTGAGTTCATTCGCTGCCTGCCAGAGGGACGTTCCCAGTTCCGTGAGTGCATATTCGACTTTGGGCGGTACTTCACGAAAGACAGTGCGCGTAACAAGATGTCTGCTTTCAAGTTCCTTAAGATTCTGTGACAGCACCTTTTCTGATATACCCTGAATTTTTCTTCGCAAATCACCCGGCCTTGATGCACCGTCAGAAAGGGCATGAATGATGAGGAGTGTCCATTTGCTGATTAGAACCTCGAGAACTTCACGGGCAGGACATGCCTCCCGCAAAACATTACCGGGTTCTTTGTTGTCCAGGGTAAAACAGTCGTTAAATTTTTCCATACTTACCTTGAGGTGAGTACTTGATGATATGTTAGTCTAAATCTACTATAAATCCAGAAGCAAGAGATTTTGCAGATACCAAATGATGCTGGTGACTGGTGATGCAATTTCCAGTGTTGGCTTTATGACACTCTCAAAGGCCAAATTTCTAATCAACTATTATTTTATGATAAAGTCAGGATTCTTATGAAATTACTTACGAATAAATCATTGATAGCGTTTTTCTTAATTACTTCATTCAATGCATTCTCCGCTCAGGAATCATCTCCATGGATTGGAACAAAAGCGGGTGAGAAAGCGCCTCAGCAACTCAACATTCCAAAAGAACTGTCTAAAAATCTAGCCACTTTTGATGAACTGGATTTCAAAGTGTATTCGAAGCAGGATTGGGAAAACTTGCATAAAAGTCATGCTGCGAACATTTTGGTTCATTATCCAGATGGCCATACAACAGTCGGTATTCCTGCACATATTAAAGAACTTGAGTTCATGTGGACCTTCGCACCTGACAACAGGATCGAAGAGCACCCCGTGAGATTCGGAACGAGTGATGCTAAGTGGACAGCTGTAATCGGTGCTATTAAAGGCACATTTACTAAGCCAATGATACTCGCTGACGGTACCAAAATCGATCCTACGGGTAAGTCATACAACTTACCTATGGCAACTATTGGTCACTGGAATAAAGATGGGCAAATGGATGAGGAATACCTATTCTGGGACAATGCTGAGTTTATGAAGCAAATCGGGTTGTCAAAATAAAGATATACTTCCACATCCATCAGGTTATTTAACTCAGGTTTTTATGAAAAATCGTATTATTTCTGTTTCATTGTTATCATCTCTGTTATTTGTTTGTTCTGTACAGGCTAAAACTGTAAACTATAAACTTGATGAGTCGCATACCTCAGTGGTTATCAGCTGGAATCATTTAGGTTTCTCAAATCCGACCGCATCTATCCATCAGGTTGACGGTGTTGTTAAGTTCGATCCGAAAACAAAGGTTGTATCATTAGTTGATATCAACATTCCAACAACCAGTATCGACACCGGAGTTTCAGCACTGAATAAAGAGTTTGGTGAGGCTGATTATTTCGACACGACTCATTATCCTGTTGCACACTTCAAAAGTACGCAGATTACAATGAACGGCAATCAGTATGATGTATATGGTAATTTAACAATTAAATCGATAACTAAACCTATTATCTTGCATGCAATGCTTAATAAATCTGGGTTCCAGGGTATGGAGAAGAAAAATGCGGTAGGTTTCAATGCCACCGGTGTGATTAAGAGATCAGACTTTAAAATCGACAAATATGTACCTTATGTGAGTGATGAAATAAAAATCTCCATTTCATCTGAGGCGTATTCAGAGTAAAAAAGCAGACTGTTTCTTACGAGTGTAGAATCAATCTATTTTGTTGCGGTATGGATATCACTTCCTGAAATGGACAAGTAACGTGCTCGTAGTTATTTCTGATAATGAACAGGTTACCAGTTAGTCACTTTACAGGTTCTGCATGGTTTGCCTTTCATATTAACTGAAAGGCAAACCCGCATATACATTCTACTAACCACAGGGCTATATCATGACCAGCAATTTTCTAAACCTAGCAAATAATCGCCGTACTATTTATGCTTTGGGAAAAGATATTCGTATTCCTGAAGGAGAACTCATCAGTACAATTAAAGAGGCCGTCAAGCAGGCACCTTCGGCTTTCAACTCGCAAAGCTCACGAATCCTGATTTTGCTGGGAGAGCAGCATATACGTTTCTGGGAACTCACGCGCGAACAATTACGTAAAATCGTGCCTGCTGAAAATTTTTCAGGTACCTCCGACAAGATTGATGGTTTTGCAGCAGCTGCGGGTTCAGTCTTGTTTTTCGAAGATCAGGATGTTATTAAATCACTCCAGGAACAGTTTGCTGCTTATGCTGACAATTTCCCGGTGTGGTCTGAGCACAGTACCGGTATTGCACAGTATGCTGTCTGGCTGGCGCTGGCAGAAAAGGGAGTTGGTGCTAACCTGCAACATTACAACCCCCTGGTTGATGACGATGTTCGCAAGGAATGGAACGTTCCTTCGACATGGAAGTTGCGGGCACACATGAATTTCGGTGCCATTCTTTCACCCGCTGCAGAAAAGGCCTTTATGAGTGATGAAAAGCGATACATCGTTGCCAGGTAGGCCTGAAGATTTGCTTGTCATTACATTTAAAGCCAGCGACCGACCCGAGTTCCGGGGCGGTCGCTGAAGGTTACCCTCGCCTTAAGCGTCGCATCAGCGTAAAGCCCGCTTTTTGGGATTAAAGACGGTCCCTATAGCAGTAAAGTTATTCAGAACGACAGTTAAGAGCATTCGTAACACAAAACCGATCGCTCCCCTGCTGTGTCAGCAATTTCAGCCCGGCTGCTGTGCAGGTTCCAGGTGAGCGTTTCGTCCGGCAGCCATTCCGGTGCAGGCACCTGCAACCCCGATTGCTGCGGTCATCAGTAACGGCACCG
Organism: Klebsiella grimontii; assembly: GCF_042137965.1. NCBI lineage: Bacteria > Pseudomonadati > Pseudomonadota > Gammaproteobacteria > Enterobacterales > Enterobacteriaceae > Klebsiella > Klebsiella grimontii. The sequence goes on along the minus strand of NZ_CP169722.1, from coordinate 48,206 downwards.
TCCAGCCTCCGGACAGCTCCTGTACTTTACCCAGCAACAGTGGACCCATTGCCGCCATCAGATAACCGACACTCTGTGCCATGCCTGACAGAGCGGCAGCATCACCGGCGTTTTTCGTACGCAGCCCGATGAAGGTCAGACCCAGCATCATGCTGGCGCCCGAGCCGAAGCCGAGAAGCGCCCCCCACAGCATGGCCAGATTCGGCAAATACAGGATGCCGATAAAGGACACCGCAGTTAACAGACTGACGCCAGCAGCAGCAAATTTCTGATCGTTAAGACGACGCAGCGTGGCGGCCAGAATCAGGCCGGGAATGGCGGTGGTCAGCTGAAGGATGCCATGTACCTCACCAGCCTGAGATGAAGAGAGCCCGCTGTCCGTCAGAATAGCTGGCAGCCAGCCAACCGCAACATAAAACGGCATCGCATTCAGGCCCATAAACAGGGTGACCTGCCAGGCCAGAGGCGAGCGCCAGACCGCGACGGTCGGCGCTTTTTTCTTACCCGCTGCAGGCAGCTGATGCTTTTTCTTCAACTGGGGCAACCATAAAAGCAACGCAAGGAGCGGTGCAATAACCAACATGGCTAACGCGATGTTCCAGCCCCAGGTCTGCGTCAGAGGAATGACAATGGCTGAACCAATAGCACCCGCCGCGCCCATGGTGATGGAATACGCTCCCGTCACGGAAGCCACGTTTCCGGAAAAGTCACGTTTGATCAGGCCAGGCAGCAGGACATTGCCCAAGGCAATCCCGATACCAATTAACACTGTTCCGCCATAAAGCGTCCAGACGCTGTCTGTTGAGCGAAGCAGAATCCCCGCTGAAATCACGACCAGGGCACCAAAAAGGGTGCGTTCGAGGCCGTACTTGCGGGAAATCGATGCGCTCAGTGGAGAAAAGGCGGCAAAGGCCAGTAAAGGCAGCGAGTTAAGCAACCCAACGGCTGTGATACTTAGCCCAAAAGCATGGCGAATGGACTCTAAAACGGGTGCGATAGCGGTAAAAGGAACACGCAGATTAATGGCGATAAAAAGGATGCCGGTCACAAGTATGATTGAAGACCACTTGTTCGTAGTGTGGGACATAAGTTTTGCTTTCTCTGAAAAAAGAAAGACTTTAAAGGACGTATGAGTTACAGAATATAGATAACCTGACAACATATAGCTAAATCATGCCAGTTAATAAAAAATCTGTGACCTCGCCGGAAGAGTTTAATGCCGATGATTTCAGTCAGGCCGCTATCGCCCTGCATGTATCATCGTCAGGTGAGTATGCCGGGCAGAGTCCGCACGCTCATCGCAAGGGGCAACTTATTCTCTCTTTGCGCGGTGCAGTGCGCTGTGAGGTTGAGGATGCGTTGTGGCTTGTTCCACCGGGACATGCCGTCTGGGTTCCGGGAGAAATCCCCCACCGTTGCCGGATCACGAAGAATGCAGACACGTGCTTTTTATTCATCGAGCCCGGCAAGGCAGCGATGCCGAAAATCTGCTGTACCATAGCGATTACATCTCTGGTTCGCGAGCTTATTCTGTATCTTGCAGAGCAGGAACATGCTTATTCTCCTGACAGTAAAACCGCCAGGCTTGCAGCAGTGCTGCTGGAGCATATTCCGGATGTGCCGGTTGAAGCACTCCATCTTCCTGTATCAGATCATCCTAAAATCCGGATTATGGCTGAGGCACTTTTTAATGAGCCAGATGACCGGCGAACGTTAAAGGATTGGGCTGCTCATCTGGCCATCAGCGAACGATCTCTGGCCAGGCTGATAAAAGAGGCGACAGGAATGAGCTTTGGTCGCTGGCGTCAGCAGCTGCATTTAATGATTGCACTAAGCCATCTGTCTGAAGGTCAGCCCGTGCAGCGCGTAGCCGGTACGCTGGGATATGATTCGGTCAGTGCGTTTATTACGATGTTCAGAAAAGCGCTGGGTAAATCACCGACGCAATATTTTTCTTCCCTAGATTAGTACACAAGCACAGAAGGCGGATTTATTCAAAGAACACCAGCGTCAGCTTTTCGCTGTGAGTTCAAGTGATGGACGCAACACACTTATTGAACCGTTCTGCGGGTGATTCATAGTCTAGCGTTTTTCTCGGCCTTTCGTTGAGCTGTCTGGCAACACTGTTAAGTCTTTGCTGGCTGCGAACCGATAAGTCTGTTCCTTTTGGAAAATACTGTCTGAGCAATCTGTTCGTATTTTCATTTGAGCCACGTTGCACGTTATTACGTGAAGTTTCCCCGAACAGGAGCTTATCGATGTGCTTCGGCATCGTACCCGGCAGATAGGTGAGCAAATAGAGACGCTTACTAGGGAAATGACCATGACTAAAGATATCCGTTAAGCCTGAGTTCTTTTCGGCCATCCGGATAGTGCCAGACCTCTATGTATTCGACGCGTGTGAATTGTGCTGAGACGACAATAACGCTTTGTGCTGACATCATTTTGTTATTGCAAGATTAAAAAGTCACCTGTTTTCCCAAGTTTGAAATGTCACCTTAAGTGACAGGTTGCGTCTGAACACTATTCTGAAAACCAGAGTTCGCAACGGTTATCAGTTTTTTGATACGGGATACTCTTTCCGGATACTTCCATCTGATAATATTGAATCTCAACTTAAGAGGGATGCTTATGAATGGCATTGAGAAGTTATTTCTTGAACTTGATGATAAAGAAGCAATGGCGCTGGCACAGTTTATTAAACGTCTGACCTGGACTGAGATGAGGGCCTGTGCCATCAGCGATGATGAGACGTATCTTATGAAAGACGCGATCGATAAATTGCAGAAGGCCTTGAGCGAAGAAGGCTACGCACCGCGTTAAACCCCGGTCGTGATTACGGCCAGAGCTTTAGGCTAATCAGGCAGAGCAGGGGGCTAGCGTTTCAGACTAGCGCTGAACTCCTCCGGGTTAGCCAGAACCGGATTAATTGCTCTGAGCTGCTCCTGAATTCTGGCCTGTGCACGTCGTTTGGGCATCTTTTTACTTCGGTCACGTTTACCATCACGTTCAAGTTCATCCATTTTGCTCTGCGCCAGTTTAAGAACGGCCCCAAGGCGTTTGTTATCAACGATTTGCCCCTGATCGACACATTCCAGTTTGTCGAATACCTGATATTTGAGTGAACGGTAACCGTATTTGAATGCCAGTGTGCCGTCTGGATAATCGTAGACTGTGAGTTTTTCGCCCGCGATACGGGTGTTTTCTTCTGTAGGTTCAACCAGATATATCATCTTGTCATAGCGGAAAGTCAGCGTTTTAGACAGTTTACGCAGCTCCTGCCAGGCAAAGATATCATCCAGCTCTTCGTTGCTTTCAGCCGCGGGTCGGTGCAGATCTTTGGGGTATTTCGCTGATCTTGCGAAGCGACGATTGAAGTCAGTGATGAAGGTATCCAGCCAGGCGTTGGCTGCTTCAATACTGCTGATTCCCTCGAGACGCATCTCTTTGATAAGCCGATCCTGAAGTGTCTGATTTGCGCGCTCTACGCGGCCTTTAGCCTGCGGACTGTTGGCACAAATCAGCTCGATCCCCAGTTCAGAAAGCACACGACCAAACTGGGTGACGCCGGTTGTGGTTGAACCTCCATTATTGACCCTGAAAATGCCGTGCTTATCGCTGTAGAACGCAAGGGGCTTGCCGTGTTGCTCGAGATACTCGCGAGTGGCCATCATGTAATCAAAGGCTGATTCAGTCTCACCAAAGCGGAGGTGCATCAGGCGGCCAGTCGCGTCATCAATAAAGACGAGCAGGCAGCATTTCGGCGCACGGCCTTCAAACCAGTCGTGCGGAGAACCATCTATCTGAACAAGTTCTCCGAGGCAGTCACGCCGGTATCTGGGTTGATGAACGCGAGGCCTGCGACGTGAATAAGGAACCCAGAGTCCATCAGCTATCATCCATTTTCTGAGCGTTTCAACAGATACTGTGATGTTGTGACGTTCGCGTAATTTTTCTGCGGCTAGCGTTGGTCCAAAGTCGCTGTAATGATCGTGAAATAACGAAAGTACTCGCAGCTTCAGTGACTCAGGAAGCCTGTGATTACCTGGGCGTCCACGCTGAAGGTTTGCCAGTCCTGCAGCGCCAGACTCACGAAAGCGGTTCATTAACCGCTGTGTCTGACGTTCGGTCAAAGCAAGCTGATGAGCAGCATCACGACGGCGCATACGTTTTTCAACAACTGATTGAATGACGTTGATCCGGCTGAGTTCTTTATCTGACAAGGTCACAAGCATCCTGATGTCTCCATGGCCTGAGGATTAGATCCTTTATGCCAGAAAAAGTGACATCACTAAATGGGTTAAAAGTGACATTAGAATATGGGAGTTACATCATTAGTGCGCATAACAAAGATTATGTTAAATTAATTAAATAATCCAATAATAATCAAATATTTATACTTGCCACATCCCCACTCCAGTAACCAGTCATGGAAGCCTGAGGAACAGAGTCCGCTCATGAGTTTGCGATGCCTTAAATCCATGGTGAGCATAGAAACCCTTGGCTTCTTCAGTAAGCGCGTGAACCATTATCGCACGAACGCCAATATTCTCAGCTACGCGATAACAGCGTAGAACCGCATCGTGAAGTAAATCGGCGCCAACCCCTTTTCCGTGGAATGAAACATCTACCGCCAGGCGAGCGAGTATAATCACCGGTATAGGATCTGGCATGTTACGCCGAAGACTACCTGTCGCTTCCGTATGATTAACGCTACCAGTGGCCAGAGAGTAAAAACCAGCTACTTGCTTCGTACCCGTCTTGCAAACAACGAACGTTCGTGCAGCGCCAAGTGCTTGATTTTTTAAACTTCTCTGTTTTAGCCATTCATCGAGTACCGTTTCCCCACTGACGAACTCTGCCAGTTGATGGGTGCTGGATAACGGCTCGGGCGCAGTTATACATCCCACTGAGGTTTCCTTGCCAGTAGTTTATTAATGGCGAGCTCATCCTCGACTGGTGCATCGAGCATATCGATGAACTCTGCATACTGTTCGTCGTTAAAATTGAAAACACGACGATCAAGGATCACGTTCTCCGCAGCCTTGCAGGCCATCTCAAGAATGAAGTCGGTTCGCGATTTATGGAGGATTTCTGCAGCGGCATCGATGAGTGCCCTCTGAGACTCTTTAGCTCTTAAGTTGAGTTGAACATCTGATTTCATACACACCTCTCTTGTATAGCAATTGATATACAAGAATAACACAACACGAACGTATAGCAAATGATATACACACCAAAGTGCCGACAATACGATTCATGTTAAATATCAATAAGATGAGAGCAAATCTTTAAAGCGAAAAATAAATTTCTCTAAAAGTCAGTTTTAGCCTCCATAGCTTCTTCGGCCTCAAAAATTGTGAGGTAGTCTGGTTGTGGTGGCCAGCAACGACTGTTGGTCAATGGCAACTGAACAGAATTGAGAACATTGATATGATTGATAATGGAATAAGCAGCTCCACACCTCTGTGGCGTAAAATCCTCCAGGCCTGCCAGGATGAATTGCTCGATTCTCTGGGATATCCTTCGACATTGCGCCGTCGACTAAACAATGGGGCCTTGCCGGTAAAGCTGCCGCTAATTGAGGATACCATCTGGCTACGATCTGTTGTGTGCTGGCACACTTGGCTCAATTATGAAAAAAATTGTATTCGCTATCTTCGACCTGGCCATGATGGTGATTATGACTACCTAAAACTCCACATCCCGCAACTGACCGGGCTGGTCAGCTGCGAGATTACAGAAAATTATCTCTGTGATATTTCTGAAATCGGTGGGATGAGCAGTTCAAAGAATGGTGACAGGCAGTGCCACGGCCTGGAGGATTTTGCACTGCAGTTCTGCCGGGAACTAGCCATACCAGTGAGTAGTGATCATCTGGACAACAATCTGTCACATTTCCAACTACGGTTGAATGAGATGGAATTCAGCAAATTTTCCTGGATGCCGGCACGGATATACTGGAACAACCTGGGTGGTTCACATCATTTTGCTGCTGCCCGGTTCCAGGCTAGCCAGCTGGGTCAGCGGGTTCCTCTGACAGGACGACTAACCTCCTACTGGATTAATCCGCAAAGTGTGAGGCTGCTGACGTCTAAATGGGACCTGTTCCTGATATCGGATAACGTGGTTTATGGTGAATTTAAAGATGCGCTGGCGCGACTCAAATGCCCGTTTGGCGTATCCCATCCCCCTCGATGGGAAGATGGAGAAGAGCAGCGTTTCCGGATTATATGGCTGGAACGTAATCAAACGGTCCCGTCGCGCGTATCGCGAACCCTGGCGCAGGCGGGATTTCCATCAGTAGGCCAGCTGCTGCTCAAACCGGAGCCCTGAGCCTGCGCAAAAGTCACTTTTATCAGGCTCCCTGTAAAAGGGGCTTTCCTGTGCGATTACCCTCATCCACGGGGACGGGGGAATCTGTTTTGCTTTCCGTTGTGTTTATTATAACATGCCAGTCTATTGTACTAGTTGATGGGATCGTTTTTCGTGGAATATACCTCTATTACTGATGTCAGAGATCATATCGATCAGATAGACAGTGAGCTGGTCAAACTCATAGCTCTGCGTGCTCAATGCGTTAAAGCTGCAGCGGCGTTTAAAACAGATCAGGCATCCGTGCGTGCACCTGACAGAGTACAACAGGTCATCGACCGGGTTCGTGAAAGGGCATCGAATGAAGGCCTTCCGGAAGTCATCATTGAAAAAGTGTATCGCAGCATGATTAGTGCATTTATCGAGTACGAGCTGGAGCAACATAGCCGATTAGTTAAATGATCCCCGGTCTTCCCGTACCGCTCAATACAAGTTGACATTCTCCCCACCCTGAAGGACGGGGCTTAACGGCGCATCTGGTAAAGCTACAAACGAAAATGGCATTCAAGCGTTCAGGTCCGTGCCGTTCTGTTTCTGATATTCACTGATACTCAGATCGGACAAACGAATTTTATCCGAAACCTCCCTGAACTGCTCTTTCCAGCCATTTGTCAGATGTCTTTGTGACGCGATTTTGGAGGCAACGCTGAACGGCGTTCTCCCCTGTTTCTCGGAAAGCCAGAAAAGATGCTTACCAATATCATCATTCGGGACGCCATCGAGCGCATCCAGTAATGAAGTTTCCTCTTCAGCCACCCAGGCCTGGCGGGCATTCGGAAAGCGTGGGTCAGGTACAGGTGCCTATTTCTCTTTCTTCGGTTTCGACGATGCCGGTATCGCGGGCTTTTTCATGCCGAGGCGCGCTTTCATGGCGCCGATGGCCGCCACGGCCCGCACCAGGGTTTCACGCTCCTGGCGCGTGAGCAGGCTATCCTCACAAATCAGGGTGTTCAGATTATCGATCAGGGTGTCCAGCCGGGTTTCAGTGACTTTCATGGTTCAGCTCAGGTTCCTTGTGGGGATTATGGTCGGTCCCGGCTCTCATTCACCAGACCGGAGATCGTCAGCCAGGGTTGTGCGGCGCGTACTGGTCACGCTCAGATGAACGTGGCCTGCTGAAGATAACGGGCTCATGCTCTCTCTCCCGCACCGGCGTCATTCCACACCATCACCGTGGCCAGATGCTCCGCCACCTCCCGCCCCGTGTAACCGGCCAGGATTGCCAGCGCCCTGGCGCCCGCTTCACGGGACAGCGGACTGCGGAACCCGAATCCATCCGTCATCAGGAGCCACTGCAGACGTTCCGTCCAGCGCTCGCCGGGTTTGCGTACCGGCGAAAACACAATCTCCGTCAGTTGTTCGCGGTTGCAGTAAAGCTGTTGCAGTTCCAGGTCGTTCAGCAGGGTGTTCAGTTCGCGGCGGTCAGCGTCTTCCTGATTCATCAGCGGCCAGCGGATGCGGTGCCACTGCAGCTCATGCACCTGGTCGCCGGCGAAACCCGCGCGGGCCAGCAGGTCAGCCAGTGCGGCCTCCGTATCTTCCTCATAGCCGGCCGCCGTGAGCGGGAACGCCTCCGCACTGTCGCGCAGAACCTGCAGCAGGCGCGCCGGCGCCGACAGGTCGCGGAGCCCCTCACCAGGCTTGATAACGGCCTGCCTGATCTCCTCATTCAGGCCGCTGATCCCCTCCGCCTGCAGCGCGACGTCCAGCTGGCGGTACCACGTGTCGGTCCGGTCCGCCGGCGCGGTGACGTTCAGTGCGCCCTCCTCCGGCGTGGCGCTCTCATTGATCTGCACCCGAACCGCAATCCCCGCATCGTGGCAGGCCTGAAGCCAGATGGCGACCTGCAGGGGATCGCCCGTCAGGCGCGTCACCTGCCCGGCCGCGCACCACAGCTGCAGGCAGGTGGTGCCGTCGAGACGGATCACGTAGTCGCCCCGGCACGCCAGGTGCCAGCGACCGTCCAGCTCCACCGGCCGGTCGTCAGCCTCATCCGCCTGTCTGCGCGGAACCAGGGGCAGAGACCGGACCGCCGACGCGCGCTGCTGCGCCAGGACGCGCGCCTGTTCGTCAGCCAGAAGCGGGGCGGCCAGCGCGCGGCCGGCGTCCGTCAGCCCGACGGCCAGCTGCAGGTTCGGGGCGCGCAGGGTGCGCAACCAGCCCGCGGCTTCCATGCGGCGGCAGGAGGCGCGCAGGTTCGGCCCGTACACCGGGGCGTCCCCGCCCTGCTCCAGCACCCGCTCAATATCCCGCGTCGCCACCGGCCCCGGACCTTTCGCACCGAGGGCGGCGAGCACAATCAGCACCCGCCGCTGCAGGGGGGACGGGCGGCGGCTATTTTTACCCGTCACGCCATAGTCTCCCTGAGACCACGGATCAGCCCTTCAAGGCGCAGCCTGTCAGCGTCAATGCGCTCCATATCCGGCACGCCCGGGTATCCGCTCATTGCGAGGATAAACCAGAACCGGAGAATGTCTGAGGCCCTGTTCAGTTCCTGGACGTAGTACGTGCCGTCCTGGCGAAGGTCGCATTTCCTGATTTCTTCTTCTGTCTTTTGCGTCAGCAGCTCATAGCTGAGCGAAAACATCATTTCTTCATCCATCCGGCACGCTCTGTATGATAATATCCAGTTAAAAGAAAAATCATATCTCAAATGATTTAAAGCTATATCGTTTAACATTATACCAGATATGATTTTATTATTAATTATAAATATCATATCTAGTATGATTTTATTTTTATTTATTGATAATCATATCATTTGCCGGTTTCCCGCCGCGCAGATCCGATTTCTGGCTAAGTCGGATCTGGACTTGCTAATCATATGGAAGGGAGAAAGAGATACGGCAGGAAGGAGTACAGGGCAAAAGGCAGGTGGGAACTGAAGGTCCGTTTTGAGCGAGGAGCGGAAGTTGATTTCACCGCAAGCCTGGAAGCCTGAAAGTAAAAAGGCTGAACTGCAAGGGCATCAGCATGATGCCCGAGCGAAATGAGCGCTTGTGCGACCAGCCATAATCCATTATCCAGTATGCTCTCTGTCTCAGCAGCTGATCAGCCATCCGTTGAACGTGTTATTTCTTCCCATTGTTCTATTTCCTTACCTAATGCCTCGAGCTTTTGCCGCACTAAACTTAATGCATCACTGCCTAACAATAAATGCGTTGGAGGGTTCTGACTCTCAATCATTGCCAGCATGGCATGTGCGGCCTTAACGGGATCGCCGAGTTGCTTACCGCTTTTTTCTTCACGTGCCTGACGAATCGGATCAAATAAAGCGTCGTAGTCCGGGATGCTGCGAGCGCTGCGTACCATCGATCGTCCGGCCCAGTCGGTGCGAAACGAGCCAGGTGCCACGGCGGTTACGTGTATGTTGAACGGAGCCAGCTCTTTACTTAACGTTTCTGATATTCCTTCCAGCGCAAATTTGCTGCCGCAGTAATAGCTGATGCCGGGCAGGGTAATGAAACTGCCCATCGAGGTGATATTAATAATATGGCCATGACGACGCTGGCGCATGCCCGGTAGCATGGCTTTGATCATTGCCACTGCGCCAAACACATTGACTTCAAACTGGCGGCGCATCTCTGCGAGCGAGGATTCTTCCATTATGCCTTCATGACCGTAACCGGCATTGTTTACCAGCACATCAACCGGACCGACGGTAGACTCAATCTCCGCAACCACCTCATCAATATGCTCAAAGTCCGTGATATCGAGCAGACGGCCGAAAGCCCGCTGCGAATGAAGCGCCTCGAAATCGTGCTGTGCTTCGCGGCTGCGCACGGTACCGATGACCCGATGGCCTGTGGCGAGGGCTTCCTGCGCCAGTGCACGGCCAAAGCCACTGCTGACGCCGGTGATTAAAATCGTTTTTGCAGATGTCATAAAAGAACTCCCATGAACAATGAAGGTTGCATGGTATTCTACGTCCTGCCGCATTTTTAGGCCGTATCTTCTATTTTTCTTGCCTGATTTTATGAGGTGCTGTGATGCCCGGGATGATTACCTTAGTTAAAGCACTTGCGGTGCAGGAGGGATATAACCTTACCGCATTGCCTGATGTGCGAATATTGCGTGCCGATCGTCCACTTGCCAGAACGCCAGTGCTTTACGATCCGGGGATCGTGATTGTCTGCCAGGGGAGCAAACGCGGCTATTTTGGTCAGCAGACCTATTTATATGATGAACAGCACTACCTGGCGGTTTCGGTGCCGGTGCCGTTTGTGATGGAAACCGACGCGTCCGCTGAACATTCGTTGCTGGCGATTTATATGCATCTGGATTTTCATTTGGCCGCTGAACTGATGTTGCAGATTGAACAGCATGACGCCCGATATCCTCTCGCCGCGCCGCAAAGCATGATGTCGAGCCCAATGGACGACGCGGTAAAAACGGCCGTGCGGCACTTGCTCGAAGTCCTTAACAATCCGCTTGAAGCGGCGATCCTCGGTCCTGCACGGGTACGTGAGCTCTATTTCCGCGTATTAACAGGCGCACAGGGAAATGCCATGCGCGCCGCGCTGACCTTGCAAGGGCAATTTGGCAAAATCGGTAAAGTGCTACAGCGCATCCATGCTACCTACGCTGAGCCGTTAACGCTGACGCAACTGGCGATGGAAGCCGGAATGAGTGTGCCGACGTTTCACAGCCATTTTAAAGCGATAACCCGGATGCCGCCGATGCAGTATGTTAAATCGGTACGCCTGCACCAGGCGCGGATGTTGATGGTGCGTCAGCAAATAACTGCTGCTGCAGCGAGTTACGCCGTCGGTTATGAAAGTCCGTCGCAATTTAATCGCGAGTTTAAACGCCTGTTTGGTCTGCCACCCGCAGAGGAGATTAAACGTATGCAGCGATACTTCGCCGTTCCGCCTGTACAGCAAGCGTCGATATTTGTTTCATCGCATTAAGGCTTATTCGCCTGAATATACCAAGAAGTATGAAAGGTCCGCTTTTGGCACGGAGCGGACTTTGAGATAACCGATGTTTAGCCCAATCCCCCATAACCAGATCCGGCCACCGTTCAAACTCACCGGTATTGTTCATCGCCAGCATAGCGCCGACGGCATTTTTTTCATTTCCTGAATTTCAGTCGTGACACAAAAAATCTGTGTGCGGAATAGCCGTATACTGAGAACAGAATCATGAACACATTTAACGAACTGGATCGTGTAACAGCCGCCACCGAGATAGCGCTCATTCGCTGGCTGACGTATGGCTGTGTTATAGACTGGTTAGCTTATCAGGCTTGCTATTGCAGACTGGGTCGAATGGCGGTTGATCTTACTCGCCTGACGGTGGTATCCCAGATTGCGCTCAAGGAGATGGACCGGCTGGCCATTGATGGCCCGGTTGCTGCAGCGCTGAGATAAAAGGCTGAAGGTGTTATCCCCGACTTAGAGCCGGGGATAATAACGGCAACATTACTGCCTGGCAAAGCAGGCTTGGATATTTTGCTCGGATGAAAGGCCCGCTATAGCTGTATCTCAGAACTTCCGCTTTTATCTGACAGGGAAACGTTACTACGGTCAGCCGGAACGGTGATTTTAGTATTGGGATATGGCCCTCCCGGGATCAACAACTCCCGGGTGCTGCGATCGGCATCATTGCTGGATCGTGAGAACGAACCCGGTGAAGGTACATAGTGATTGTAATACGTTGCGCCTTCACATAACGGGCCGAATACCCACATGTGTGCCTTTGGCTTCAGCGCGGAAGGCCGTCCGTCGGCCCGAACGTCGACGTAGGTCCTCCCTGACGTCTTAATCGTTAATAACCCTTTCCTGACCATCTTTTTCACCAGGGGCGGCATATCCAGACCCGGTTTCTCCGATTGGATCAAAGCCTGAATGGCATGGTCGTATCGACGATTTATTACCACATCCGGGTGTAGCGGTTTCACCACGCCAGCGCGAATGAGCGCCAGCAACTCCTGATGACGTTCTTTTTGTGGGCCAGCAACCAGTCGGTTTATCACCGGCGCATAGCGGGTGTAAAAAAATGTCCTGGAGGCGTCTGACAGCCCGCTGTCGTCCATCATGATACGCAACTGATGGCGGCAGTTTCGCCATACTTCATTCGCCGCTTTTACCGGGCTGTGGGTCACGCCGGTAATGCTTTCGTTAAGATCTTCGGCCATTTCATTCACCAACCAGGTTGCATAGCTGTTTGGGTGTACTTCCCGGGGTAAGGATGCGGCCAGGAGGTATTCTTCATTAAATTCACCATACCGGGAAACAGCATTCTGCATAATACCGTTGATTTCAGTCCAGCTCTCCGCCTTCCGAAGCGCCTCCCTGAAACGTACAGCTTTATCCGCTCCGACGTCTTTCATGAGGTGAATGCTGTAGTACGCAGCCTGCATTTCAGCGCGGATAAGAGGAAGCACCTGATGTTCGAAGTCAATGCCGGTTGGCTGTTTGTCCTTCAGCCTCTGTACTCTGTCAGTGCGGAAAATGACAGCATCGCGGGTAATATTTCCCCCGAGAGTCAGCGACTCCGGTCGGCAGCGAAACGGTAAACCGCTTCTGGAGGTCAGGAAGATCTCAGGCTCTTTTCCTGACGGAATATATTCAGGTATGCCGCCAGAACGCGGGCTGAAATGACCACCTCGCCCTGTCGTCCAGTCCGCGATTGTATCGATGGCGGTAAGCCCCATGCCCTGCAGTAACACGGACGCCCCGTCCGCAATGTATTCTGGCCCCTCCCCCTCCTCCGCCCCCTGGCCGTGGCCGGTAGTCAGGTAGACAGCATCAACGTGAAGAATTTCTTCATTACTCAGGGAAATCATGAATTTCTGATCGGTAATCCGATCAATATCGACAGCTGCAGCAGGAATATGGCGGACCGTTACCTCCGGGCCGGCTTGCGACACTATATGATCATACGCCCACTGCAAATATTCGCCTAACCAGCTCCTTGGCAAAAAATCCCAGCTGCATAAGCGGCGATTTTCATGGGTATACCAAAAATCAGGCAAAGACTTATGCTGTCTACACCATTCAATAAACGTACAGACCGGCCGGGACTCTTCGCTTGCCGACAGCATCGTTTCATCCGGAAAGAGCGTGATCTGCCCGGCCACCGTATTTAACATTTTGTATTCAGGCAGTGAAGGGGAATGGACACCAGCACCGGGTTGTTGAGGGTCAATAATTGATATCACCAGAGGAATGTCATACTTAGTCGCGTAGTGTGTCAGGCGTTCCAGCACGACCAGCCCGCGAGGCCCTCCTCCAACAATCCCGATATGCAGAATAGCGTTATGTTGCTTTTTCATGGTTACCACCTTGAGGTCTCGGCAAAAAAACCAGGAGCAGTGAAGGCATTTCCGGAGGCGATTGCCTGCTGGCAAAGGTATTTACCCAGAGCCAGATCGAGCACGCCCAATCCAAACGGGCTGAAGATGGTCGGCTTATCCTGGTGTATCGGGAATCGGCCAGTCATGAGCCCGGCAAGCGTACCGTCGATAAACTTCCGATGCCGGACGCGTTGCTCTGCAAGATGAGGGGAAGTAGAGGCTTTTAGACAATGCTCAACGTCATCGCAGATATTATGTGACGCAAGGATCACATCTGGTGCGATATCCCTGAGTGAAATGTTAAGTACCTTCTGATGTGGTTTAAACGGCGTCTCCACATAAGGCGAACCGGCTGTGGTGGCAAAAACCACAATATCGCACGCCAGGGCGTCCTCCAGAGAGGTCGCGCCGCTATGCTGTCCCCCAGCGCGGAGGTGGTTTACCAGGTTGCGCGCTGAATCAGCATGCTGATCGTATACGGCAACGATGTTAACCATCCATTCCTGCTGGACAAAAAAATCGCTGATGGTTCTCGCGATCACGCCGGCGCCGACAAAACCGATTGAGGGGATTGTGCGTGACTGCCCGTTCATCCAGTACGCTCCAAGTACAGCAGACGCTGCCGTGCGGTAAGCACTGATAAGAGAGCTTTCCAGGCAGGCATAGGGATATCCTGTTGCCAGCGAATTAAGGATCAGAACGGCAGAGGCGCGCTGCAGGTTATGCTCAACATTTCCGGGAAAACTGGCAATCCATTTTATGCCGGCGGTTTCTTCCGGGTAGATAGCCGCAGGAAGGGCGATTATCCGGTTTGATGCGGAATCCTGGAACCGGAGAAAATAACTGTCCGGGTTTTCGGTATTCCCGTTGTCATGATGAAGATAGGTCTTCTTCACGATTTCCGTGACGACGGCGTGATGCTTACTCAGGTGTTCGGCAATAAACTCACCGCCGATGATGTGAAAGTCAGCCATGTTTATTCTCCTTCCAGACGGGTGACGGTTTCATCAAGCAGGCTGAAAACCCTGGAGGGGTCCTCGAGCACGGCTTTCATCCCGTCAAATCGTGCGTTGACCCATTCGTCGTTATAAATGGAATCCAGGTAACGCTCGCCTGTATCCGGTGAGATCACCACGCAGGTCGCATCGTTATTGAGTTGTCGGGCCATCGAGCAGAAACCAGCAAGCACAGTGCCGGTCGAGCCGCCGGCGAGCACACCATTTGTCCTGGCCAGCCAGCGGCACATACCCACCGCAGCGCGCTCATCAACCAGCAAACGATCGTGAAGGTGAGCGCTGTTAAAAATGGGCGGCATCTGGCTGGAGCCAAGGCCAGGGATAAACCGCTTGCCCGGAGGCTGGCCAAACGTCACCGAACCCAGGCTGTCAACGGCGATAATGCGGGTTTCCGGGGAATACTGATGAAAATAACGCGTACAGCCCATCAGGGTGCCGGTGGTTCCGGCGCCCACAAACAGATAATCAAGCCGTGGAAATGCACGGTGGATGGCTTTTGCCGTGGTCGCCGCGTGTGTTTCGGGGTTTGCCGGGCACGAATATTGATTCAACCAGATATACCGGTCATCTTCGTCTAATTTATCCCGAATGTAGTTTATTCTTGTACCGAGGTATCCCCCGTTATTATCTGTTTCAGTGACAGTGATTACTTTGGCGCCAAACGCTTCCATCATTTTGATATTATTGATGTTGGTGTTGGGATCAACGACGCAAACAAAAGGATAGCCTCGCTCCGCACAAATCAGACTTAGCGCAACCCCAAGATTACCCGAAGATGATTCAATTAATATGCTGTGGCTGTTGATTTGCCTTTTCTTTTCATAATAATCAACTAATCCAATCGCAGTTTTAAGTTTAATTGAACCAGCAGGGTTTAGTGATTCAAGTTTCATGTGTACATGATCGAATCCCAGCCCCCGAATATTGATAAAGTTAGCGTCGCCGACGCACTGAGAAATAGTATTCATAAGTCCCCTTACGCGGTTAGTGCGACGTGAGTGAAAGGTTTTTCATTGCGTAGTTCAGTCAATAGTTGTTCAAGTAAAATTTCCGCCCGAACCGCAACCATTGAAAATGATTGTGAATCACTGATGCCATGCGTTTTTTCAGATATGCCGTTCGCCAGTAAACACACTCCTTTTTCTGACTTAATATTTATCTGATATTCCTGGCTGACGACTATTCCTCCCTCTGAATTTCTTTCCAGCCACGGAATAAGCATGGCCAGTGAGGAAGGTAACGTCTCCTGGATGTACCCTGTACCTAAAACAATTCCATCAATATAAATATTATCTCTCTTTTTTGTATTTATATCCTGTATCGTAACGCTGTATCCGACACCCATTTTTTCAATGTCAACAATTTCACTGTATGTATGTAAAACTAGCCGTTGCTGGCCGGAAACTTCTCCTTCGTACAAATGCGAGTACAGCGCCTGGCTTTCATCGGCGTCCACCCCTGCGTAATTGACGGCACGGACATCACTCAAAACCTGCTCCCGGGTCTGTTCATCCAGGTGATAAAAGTAACGCGCCTGTTCAGGCAAAAACGCCAGATTTGGAAACTGACCTAACTGCCCTATCCGGAATCCGACGGATCGGTGAACAGAGTGGACCTGAATGTCCGGGCAGCGGCTCAGCAGATGGGATACGGCTTCGCCGGCACTTTGGCCAGAGCCGATAACAAGCCAGTGATGAGGTACGGGTCCCTCACCTTGTGTCATGTGCTGGAGATAAGAGGATGTATGGAAAACATTGCCGCCCATAACATTTTTAAAAACGTCCGGAATATTAGGTGTATTACCTGATGACAGAACGAGATGCTTTGTCGTGTATTCTTTTTCAGGTGTTTTGATTCGAAAGCCGGTTAAAACGCCGGATGAAACGACAGGCAATATTTCGGTTACCGGAGAATTATATTCAACAAACTCTTCGAGTTGCCCGGCAACCCATTTTATATAGTCAGACCATTCGGCACGACTCGCCGGCCTGCCGAGCAGACCAAATTTAAAAAGGCGATTTTTGTCTTTCAGATACATCGCAAACGAATAGGCGCTTTGTGGGTTGCGGGGTGTCACCAAATCCCGGAATAAGTGATGGTTGATATCTGTCCCCGGTAAAATAAAATTCCCATGCCAGGTGGTGTTGCTGTTTTTTTCGAAAAATCTCACGCGACCGGAAGAACGTATTGCGTTCAGTTCTTCACATTCATCAATAGCGCAAGCCAGTGCAATTCCGGCAGGGCCAAATCCAATGCAGGCAATATCAAGATCCCATTCTGTATGCGGCAGTTCTGATACATGAAGCATATGAATACCTCTCCTGTTTATTCGGAAATATTTACGGAATGACACTTTTGTTTATACAATAATGCTATGTTTCGTATTATTCGAAAGATAATGAGTTATTTGTATGCGTGCGTGTATATTTTCTCCGGAATCGAATGCTACCTTACCTCCTGGCGTGTCGAAACTTTCATTTATCAGTAAGTCAGTAATTCGTTCACGATTTAAACCATTCTGACTGAGTAAAGAGAGGGCTGAGATAGTCTCACTGGTATACAGTAATAATCCATGCTGGAAATGCGTCCTGCAGCTGAGCTGCATTTCCTGGTAGGTGCGCGATTTTTTTTCCCCTCCAGGGGGAAAACTGAATACAACTATTTCTCCGGGGGCCGGGATGTTGTGAAATAAGGCATCGGAATAGGCATCGTCCGTCAGGTATACCGGGATCTTCAGAGATGCAGAGCGAAGCGTTTTCAGAAATTCGTTGCTGGCTTTCAGGCGGCCGCAAAAGATCACCACCTCCGCGTCTTCCGGTAGTGTCACCCGCTCAACGGATTGTGTGACGAGCTGCGTTTCTATTTCTGCAGCCTGCTGACGGCCGTGCAAACTTTCATCGCAGAATAAAGCATAGCGATACACTGAACGATGAATAAGATGTTCAACGAGCTTACCCGCCAGCGTTCTGTCCGATGCACACACACGAAATGCCAGATCAGAGCGTTGAGTTAACGACGCACAGGTGGATGCAGGCAGGATCAACGGTATTGAATGTGCCTTATAAAGCGGAAGCGCTGCCGCCGCCGATTCAGATGCAAAGTGGCCCACCACAACATCGACGTTTTCGCGCACGAACGATTCTGCCGCATTCAGACCGCCGGCAACACTGGCATTATCATCATAAAAGACCCACTCTGCTGCGCGGGTTGCCGGATAAAGCTGCGCGCTCAGGTATATTCCCTGAAGAAATCCGCGGGCATGAATCGTTACTTCGGTGCGAAAAGCGGCCGTAAATCCTATACGCATATCCCCTCCGTTCGGGCAAACCGTCCCGGAGTAAAGAGCGTGGCCAGATCCCGGAATTGGTTCGGCTGGCTGACATCATTCAACCCGTCCAGGATCTGGTTTACGGCAATCATGGCAGCACCCGGGGCGAGCTTGAACCCCACGCCGTTAAACCCGGAAACGGTCATCACCCGCGGTTGCGATTGACTGAAACCGATAACCGGTCGACCATCGCGGGTCCACGAATCCCACGAAACAACCTGCTGCAGAAGCTGAAACCCCCGCGTATCGATCCCGGTATCGTCCAGCTTCTGGCGCAGCAGCGTTTCGCTGTCCTGACCGGTGCGGGGTAACCCATTCAGCGAGGAAGCGCTATGGCGCTCACTTCCGCCAATTTGAATGAGCGTTTTGCTCAGCGGCAAAACATAGGTGCTGGCGGGATACGAGATAACGGGCCTTTCAGGGGCACGATCAAGATACACGCGAGAAAAAGGGACAGTACGTGCGTAAATCCCTTCCAGAGAGCGCTCAAAAGGTCCTCCGGCGCCGCACGCATCCACCACAAACCGTGCCCGAATGACGGAAAGGTCGCCATGCAAATGGATATGGTCTGCAAAGAATTCCACCTTACTGATTTCCGTGCGCTCGAGTACGACGGCATGCTCTCGCACGTAACTGCACAGATCGGTGACGTACTTTCTGACCGCCGAAAAACCCCCCTCACAGTCTTTCAGCCTCAATACATCACCCGTCTCACTAAGCGGGACCAGCCCAGCCAGTATCTGTTTTCGTTCTTCTTCACTGAAAAGTGCTGATCCAGACAGCTGCGATCGAAAATGCTGGTACTGAGCTGAAGTGAGTTGTATTTCCACCCCTGTTTTCAGCCGGGATTCTTGCATGGCTCTTGTCACTACAGCGCTCCCGGGGACAAGCCTGGCCAGCGCCAGCAAAGCCAGATCCGGCTCATACTGACGAAAGATACCCCCGGACCAGGCGCTGGCTCCTGTCGATGCCGGCAACGCTTTTTCCAGCAGGATCACCTTTATCTGTCGCTCAGCCAGCATCGCCGCGATGGTGGCGCCGGTAGAACCGGCACCAATAACAGCAACATCAAATACAGTGTTCATGGTGCCGCTCCCCTGTCAGATTTCATACTCAACGGAGGTCGCTGATACCAGTTGCTGGAAAATTTCTTCCCGACTCAGGCCGGATGCCACCTGCAGCTTATGAGCCAGTACCGGAA
Source organism: Klebsiella grimontii (assembly GCF_042137965.1). NCBI lineage: Bacteria > Pseudomonadati > Pseudomonadota > Gammaproteobacteria > Enterobacterales > Enterobacteriaceae > Klebsiella > Klebsiella grimontii. The sequence continues at coordinate 28,986 of NZ_CP169722.1, read as the reverse complement.
AAATACTCTGTCCGGTAAAACTGAGTAACGCCACATACGGACGAATCGTGGCGCCCAGTGCGATACGGTCTCGGATAACATCCAGCACATCCTCGCAGATTTTAGCCAGCGCCTTCATCGAAAAATGGGTCGGAGAAGCCGCATGGTACCAGCGCTGCACGAATCGCCGGATAGCCTGCATATCCTGGGTCTGAAGATTAAGACTGTCGCTTTTCTCTGTCTCTTCCGCCAGACGTTCCTGGAGCTGCTCCGTCGTGGGTATAAAGGTCTGGTTACGCCAGGTCGTAAATTTGTCCAAATCGAATTCGGTTTCATGCTCTTCCGGGGCCAGAAGGGACAAATAAAACCGAACGCTGTCCTGATCGTAGTCTTTGACAATATCACGCGCCCAAATCGCGTAGTTGCGGCTGGTAGAAAGGGTCCCGCCCTTCAACGTCAGGAAATGGTTTGAGTAAAATTCCTGCTCAACACGATAACTTTCTATCGTTGAAAGCAGTACGGGATAGACAATCAGGTGACTGAAAGCACAGTCGTAGCCCAGAAAATGAATCATCTTACTCTGGTCGGACTGACAGAACTGCTCAAAGCGTTTTTCACCGTCCGGTGATCGATCCAGGAACTCCCGGAAAGCGGCAAGATACCCCGCCAGCCCCATAAACCAGGTATGAATACGTCGTGAGCCGTCGGCTTTTAAATCGAGGCCGCCGTCATGCGGGCGAGTGATCCCCCAGTCCTGCGGACCCAGGGCATACTCTTCCAGGAGGAACTGTGGCATAGGGTGTCGAAGGGATTTGGTACTGAACAGCTGTTTAAGAAAATTATGGTAGGCAGACAGCTGCAAAAATTCGCGTTCAACAGGAAGGAACGCCATGTCACCACCGCATAGCTTGCAGTAAAACAATTTCATTTTAGCGGCGTCAGGAGTATGCGCGCATCCTTCGCACTGGCTGGCGTCTGAGTTCACACCACAATGATTACACAGCCCACGACCAAATGCTTCGTAACCCCACTTATCGCAATGACTGCAGTAAGGTTCCTGAGTCGTTTTCGAGTAAATGGCGCCGGCATCACGGGCAGCATCATAAACCTGCGTCACCGCCTCCAGGAAATATCGGTTGTGTCGCGGCTGCATCCAGTTATCAACCTGAATACCAACCAGCGCCAGTGTTTCGCATATCTTTTGGGTATTCTCTTCTGCCAGTGCCTGGTGATTGCGATCCAGCTCGATACCCCGTCGCAACATATATGACTGATAGTCATCTGAGTATGAAACCAGTACACAATCGTGCCCCTGCTGCCGCTGAACGCGCGTAAAGACGTCAGCACCAAGAAAAGGGCCGGCAATGTGGCCAATATGCAAATCGCCGTTGGGTGTCGGTGGTGTAATCGTGACAAGAAAACGACTCATAATGTATCCCCTATTTCGGCGTGCTCTTTAAGAAAACCGTTGGCCGTATTTTCATCCCACCAGACAACGTAAAAATGAAAATCTTCGTCCGTGTCATTAATAACGTAGTGATCGGTGTGCTTCGGGATTGCAGCTATATCTCCCATCGTGAATGGAAATATTTCGTCACCCACTTTCAGTTTCGCATTCCCTTTTATACCAATGAAAAATTCCTGATCGATTTGCGTGTGGGATTGTGACTGAGTATGTGGACGAACCACGCACCACCCGGCGCCGATTGGGGTGGGATATCCTTCCCACGGCAGAAGACGTGAACCATCAAGATCATATTCGTGCACTAACGTATCCCACCGCATCGGGCGAAATATCTGAAAACCGGACATATTAGTTCCTCATGATTACTGAAAATAAATCACTGGGGCTTTTCTGAGTTAGAAAAAGTTAACTCAGGAATAAAATCTAATTAATGGAGGGGGTTTCGCAACTGATATAAATTAAACGATGGTTTAGGTTTACTAAACCATAAAGGAAACGCGAGCCTGTCAGAGGCTACCGACAGGCGGATCAGGCGGGGTATTCATTCTTGTCGGCGGCGGCAGTGGCCGAGATCCAGTCCCGGAACCGTCGGCTTATGCGTTGCAAAATCGCGGACTCGTCGTACACCAGGTAGTACGCGATCGGTGATTCGATGGCCACTCTCAGGGGATTAATGAGGGTTCCGTTTTTGAGTTCGTCCCGGACCAGCGCGCTGCGGATAAGTGCGATCCCCTTGCCTGCCAGCGCCGCTTCCAGAACGCCGTTTGAGTCGACAAAAACAGGGCCTTTATTCGTATCGGCACCCGGCAGACCCACAGCATTAAACCAGACTGCCCAGTCCATGCGATGCTCATCGTGTAGCAAGGTATATCGGGTAATATCAAGAGGTGAGGACAAGGGCTGCGTCTGAGGGATAAGACGCGGGCTACAGACGGGCCGCAGCCTGTCGTTCAGAAGACATTCAGATTCGAGACCAGGATAACGACCCAGGCCATGCCTTACCGCAAAATCTATCCCTTCTGACAATAAGTTTACCCGCCGGTTAGTGGTGCTGATTTGCACCTCCACCCCGGGGTTCTCCTTTTCAAATCCCGGGAGACGTGGCAGTAACCACTGGATCGCAAAACCACTGGTGCAGCTGATGGTTATCTTGTTCGGTTTACCTTCATTCATCAGCCGCTGTGTCGCTTCCTCTATCTGGCTGAACGCCGGTCGGATCGCGCGCAGATAGATGCGGGCTTCATCCGTCAGTTCCAGACTTCTGGGGCTACGGATAAAGAGCCGCATGCTGGTGATATCTTCGAGCTTGGCAATTTGCTGGCTGACCGCACTGGATGTCACGCACAGTTCTTCCGCCGCTTTTTTCATACTTAAATGTCTTGCTGTTGATTCAAAGCACATAAGTGCATGTAAAGGTGGAAGTTTCATAATCCGTCCGACTCTATGCATTAGTTTATCTTAATTATAAAAGAAAAACTTGTTTGTGTGTTTACTGACATACTCTTACAGTTTTTTTATGTTTAAGTTTTGTTAACTTGAGTCATATATACAACATTTTTCCTTTAATAAAAAGAGGTGTTGAAATGCGTATTGTAGACTATATCCGGCTAATACTGCTTGCCGCCATCTGGGGAGCCAGCTTTTTGTTTATGCGTATAGCGTCTCCGGAATTTGGGGCCATTAACACGGCATTCCTTCGTGTATTTTTTGGTTTTTTTGGACTTGCAATCATTCTTTTTGTTCTGAAGACACAATATAACTTTGAAGGGAAATTTAAATCTTCACTGATTCTGGGTGTAATTAATTCAGGATTGCCTTTTTTCATGTATTGCCTCGCTGCACGATGGTTACCTGCGGGATATTCTGCTGTACTCAACGCAACGACACCGCTCATGGGCGCATTAATTGGGTTCGCTTTCTTTAGCGAAACGCTGACGGCACGGAAATGGGGCGGCGTGGTGCTTGGCCTGGTGGGAATTATGGTCATTACCACCATCGGTGAATCACAGTCCACCAGTGAAACCCTCACCGGTGTCATCGCCTGTCTGGTGGCGACCGGGTGTTATGGTGTTACTGGTTTCCTGACGCGCCGGTGGATCTCAAATAAAGGCGGGCTTGATCCGAAAATCGTTGCCTTTGGCAGTCAGATCGGTGCCACGTTGTTTTTATTGCCCTTCTTTATCTGGAGCACTACGACCGGGCCATCGATTAACTGGCTGCAAGGAAACGTGTGGGCAAGCGTGGTAGCCGTCGGTCTCATTTGTACTGCCTTTGCCTATATTCTCTATTTCCGGCTTATCGCTGATATTGGCCCCTTACGTTCACTCACGGTTACTTTTTTAATTCCTCCCTTCGCAGTGTTGTGGGGATATCTGGCCCTGGGGGAAACCATTAACGAAGGATTTATTATCGGAGCGTTAATTGTATGCGTTTCCGTGTGGCTGGTTGTCAGTCCGGAAAAAGCGTCGACGGTCTTAAAGAGTGAAGCAACAAAATAATATTATGACTAATTAGTGGTGCTGCACAGTGCCGGGAGAGGGACTTTATGTCACACAATATTCCGCTATCTTCATTACGGACATTTATCGAAGTCAGCCGTCAGGGAAGCATGAAGCTTGCTGCAGAAAAAATGTGTATCACTACCGGTGCTGTCAGCCAGCAAATTCGCCATCTTGAGGAACAAATGGGGATCAAACTGTTCTCCCGACAGGGAAAACGCCTGATGCTGAGTATTCCCGGACTCAGCTTACGGGATGCGGTTGGACGCGGATTCGAAGAGATAGAAAACGGCTGGGCAAAGATTGTTCCGCCGGTTCAGAACCAGCTGGTCATTTCAGCGTTACCGGTCATTGCCTACCGGTGGCTGCTGCCATACCTGAACTCCTTTCAGCAACAGAACCCGCGGATCAGCCTTTCGCTGAGAGCCTGTCAGTCAGAAGAACAGCTAAAAATAGATAACGCCGACATCTGGTTAGCGTTGTCCATTTTTCCCGATGATAACCTGAGCTCTGTCCCGCTGTGGAAATCTGCGCGCATTCCTGTTTGCCATCCTGCATTGTTGAATGGCGCGACGATCACTCAGCCCGACCAGCTGCTTCAGTACCCTTTGCTGAAAAACATCAGCCTGAACTGCTGGAATGAATGGTTCGCGCTTAATAATGTAAAACGGGTCGCGGATTCGCGTGGCGGATGCTTTGACGATGAGTTTGGCCTCATCAACGCCGCCCTTTTACAACAAGGGGTCGCGTTAGTACATGAACAGTTTGTTCGTGCGGAACTGGAAAACGGAACCCTTGTCAGGCTTTTGCCGGACTTTCCCACCGCTTACAGTACCTGCCAGTTCATGTATCGTGAAGGAACGCGTCGTCACTGGATGGTTCAGCGATTTATGGAGTGGTTGACAGGTATATGTCATCAAACAGGCTGCTCTGAGACGCTTATAGTTCCGCCGCCGCGTACTGACTGTGAAGAGAAATACCGTGAAGCAGGATGAATATCAGTATGTTGCAGCATCCGGGACAGGAATCGGGCGGCCTGTACGCTAGTGTGAAAAAGCACTGAAGTGGCAAGACTGTTTTCTGTCGCAAATTCATGAGTTGGCCGAACATGAAACACCGTATTTTATGAGCATCCCTATGCCTTTAAATTCATCGCGGGAAGCACCAACCGCATATTTCTGTCGGTATCTCTCACCTCTTGGTGAAATTACGCTTGCCGCAGACGAGTATTATCTCACCGGTCTCTGGTTTGTCGGCCAGAAATATTATGCGGCTAATCACGCCCTGCCTTGTGTCACTGAGCACAGACTGCCGGTGTTCACTCAGATCCGGGACTGGCTGGACGCCTATTTTTCCGGTCTTGCCCCTTTGCCGAATGATTTACCACTGCAGCCCCGGGGCTCCGAATTCAGGCTCGCGGTCTGGCGCCGGCTGTGTCAAATCCCCTACGGCGAATGTGTCACGTACGGGACAGTGGCGCGGGATGTGGCGACAGTGATGGGAAAACCCGGCATGTCAGCCCAGGCCACCGGCGGTGCTGTCGGGCACAACCCCATTTCCCTCATTATCCCCTGTCACAGAGTGATCGGAAGCAATAACAGCCTAACCGGGTATGCCGGAGGGATCGCAAGAAAAATCCAGCTACTGAAGCTCGAGGGCGTCGATATCCGCTCACTGACGGTGCCGGCCAGAGGCACGGCTCTGTAACCTGATCCCGCCGCAGCAGTGAAGTCCTCTGAGGGGCTTCACTGGTATGACTACCGGGTAAGCGGTCAGGCATGGCCCGGTTTAAAAAGATAGGCTGACAGTTCTGCTGCGGTGATATCAAACTCAAGTTGCTGTATTAATTCGGCCAGTTTTTTCTCTGCCGTATCGCGGTCAATCTGATTCAATAAAATCTGAAGAGCGGCCTGTTTAAGCTCCGGAGGCAGATGTTCCAGGTCAATAACAATATCTCCGGAAATTTCCTCTTCCTGTGTTTTGAAAAGCCAGCCGTAGTCGGTGTGTTCAGAATTCATGTCTGTCATCTCCGTAACGGAAATTTTTCGGGATTATTTCACCCAGTCTTCCAGTATCAGGTCCGGCACCCGCTCAAATTCCCGCGTGTTATTCGTCACCAGGATGGCGCCGGCCGCAATGGCATGCCCAGCAATCGCGGTGTCGTTCGGGCCGATCGGCGTCCCGGCCAGCCGCAGCGCCACTTTGATGTCCGTCGTGGCGTCCACCGCGGCGCGATCCCAGGGCAGGACGGCATCGAGACGCGCGCAGAACGCCTCGACCAGCTGCACATGGCGCGGCGAGGCCTTCGGGCCGGTGGCGCCGAAACGCAGCTCCGCGTAGGTAATGGCGGAGATCACGATACGCTGGTTGCGCAGTACCGCCTGCGCCAGGCGCTTCAGTACGGCTTCCGGCTGCTCGCGCATGATGAACGAGCAGATACAGGTGTCGAGCATCCAGGTCTTGTTCATAAATCAAAACGTCCTTCGTCGCTGACAACGTCCTCGCGCTCCGCCATAAAATCCGGTTCGGCTTTTTCGAGCTGCGCGAACGAGCCCCAGGTCGGCCGGACGGGACGCAGGATGATACTGTCCCCTTCCCGGACGATCTCCAGCTCGCTGACGCCGTCAAAATCCAGGTCCCGGGGTAAGCGGATGGCGCGGTTATTGCCGTTTTTAAAAATCGAAACTGTGCGCATGGTTTTTCCTCATATGCTGAGTGTGCCAGGGAGTATTCCCACATAGGTGAAGTATATGCCTTCAGAACGGGTTTGTATATGTAACGCATATGCAGATGGTGAGTATATGCGTATGTCGGACCTATGCAGATGCCAGGCATATGGATATTCTTAGCATATCCTGCCTTCTCGTTTTTCACCGCAGATCCGAAAAAGTCCAAAGTCGGCAAAAATAATGCAATCTCTCATCGGACGCTTGCTTTCGTTTCAGCCTGGGGTCAGGATACTTCGACGCTGATGGAGGTTATTTTATGAAACGTTTTATATGTGTGGTCGCAACGTTATTTTTAAGTACCACGGCACTTGCAGCAGATGAACTTGTAATCAATGATTCACCGCTGACATTGGTCTTGAGCGACCATAATCAGGCTCGAGTTTCATCCTGTGCCGATTTTATCTCTTTGCGGAAAGCAGGTGAAACGGTCAAAGAATTACCAGAACTTTCAGACCCTGATTACCATACTGCTGAAGATGCTTTGTTTTCATGCTGGCTAAAGGCATACACGATTGAGCACGGCATGTCGCCAGTCAATGCAAATAAACCAACGCTGGCCGATGTTCTCCAGCACTTTCCCGCCAGTTCGGCTTATATCGTAAGTAATGAGGAGCATCAGGATGTAATGATGCACTACGCGGATAAAACGATTGCCGACTATACACCCGACCTGAAAGCGAGGGACGATCGGTTAGAATCCGTCGCCAGCTCTACCGGTTATGTTCTGGATAATTACTATTCTTTTGCGGATAAAAAAGGAAATCTTCTCAACATCGTCGCTCTGGTAGGTTACTCCATTGGCGGCACGGCCAGTGACAAGGTGTTCTATCGTGTTGATGATATGAACAATCGTGTCTGGAAGATCACCAGGCTTGATGAAAACAGCCCGTTGTGATTATAAAGGCGCTCAGAGAGCGCCTTTATAATTGATTATTTCTTTTTGCCAGCCTGTTGTAATTGTGCTTTGGTATCGTTGTTACGTTTTTCTCCGATACCCGTCCGGTGAGACTCATCCGCCGCACCATTCCAGTCACCACGATTAATTGCGGCGTTAAAATTCGGGAAATCGTTCTTTAGCTTAGCGATGCCCAGATTGAAACCCATATCTACCAGTGCGGTTTTTCCTTCATTCGGGAAATTATCATAACCAGAGTAAAGACCCCGTAAGCCTGTTTCTGTGGTTTGAACGTCTTTAATACACTGTCCGATAACAGCATCATTTGAAAGGTGCAGGCTGGCAGGAATAGATTTAGAGTCCTTTTTAAAGTTATTAAATGCAGAAGTAATATCAGCCTTCGAAACGGCCTCTTCGTGCTCCATATCGTCACCATGCCCATGCGTAATTTTCGTTCGGGTAAATGGCAACCCAGCGGCCATATCAGCTGTGGCCAGCATATGGCCGATACCTACCGTAATATTACCAGCCGTATCTTTATACATGCTGTTTTTAAAGCCTTCATGATCTTTCAGATTATTAACGCACATTGTCATACGCGTACCGTTATAATCTTTCGTGGTAGCAATATTAATCGTTGTTTTATCCGTGATCCCTTCATGACGATTACCGCCATTACCGCCAGAACTTCCGCCATAGCTGGAAGAGCCCGCATTGCCATCATAACTGTGAATTGGACCATAAGGTGTGTCATGGTCATTCCAGCCTGGTCCCTGGTTTGAGTCTTCAATACCCATGTGAAAATCCTCTTTGACGTTAATAAAACCGAATCAATTAACTGTATATGTATACAGTAATCGTAGGTTACGCCTCAAAATGTTCCTGTGTCAACAATATGGTTTTAGTTTTTGATCCGGGTGTTGAACTATCATCAATGAACACTTACTCTGTTACAAAACACATTAATACAAATAAATTAATGCAATTTTCGCAATAATGTAAATTAAACAATTATCTGTAAGTATTTTTGCAATATAAGCATTAATATTTTTCTTCTTCTGCGGAGATCCGAAAAAAGGTTGTTCCGGAATCGGGTAACACAGCCGCTAAAAATTTTCTTCTACTGTGTTACCGACATTCCCCTGATACCCGCAGATAATGGCCGTGACAGCAAAACTGATGAGGAAAAAAGATGAAATTCAACCCTGCCTGTACTGCCACTGATGTGATGGGGATACTGAAATCATACCGTGACGATCTGCTAGAAAAGGAGTTGCGAAAGCCCTTCTGGCCTGTGCTCGAAAGGCTAATTTCACGTGATACAGAGATGAATCAGGTGTGGAATGACATCGCGCGGCATGCGCTTACCGGGGAACAGTGCTGGAATCTGCTGGAACAGATATTCTTTGCCGGGGCCTACGGAACTGGTGAGCACCACACACGCCTGAAGGCTGACCACTCAAGACTAGCTGTCCTGAATGAGGGTATTGCCGAAAAGGCCGCAGAACTCGGCAGAATGCTGACTGAACGGGAAGATATTCTTAACCGCAATGAATTTGACATTGAACATACAGCCCATATCGTCGATCTGATTGATGCAGCCTCCAGCCAGAACGGACATTACCGCTCTTTTTTGCGTGAAAAGCTTCATGGACTTCGCACCCAGTTCGGTTGCAAATACTGGCCTTCGCTACAGCAGCTCCTGCAGGTGACGGCGAAAGAAAATCCCGTGGTAGTTTTCATGGACCGGAGCGATGAAGCTATCGTCCATGCACGAGGAGCGGCGGTGCCGGATTTCCTGCGCCGGCTGTTCAGTAATTTGCATGACATCCGGGTCATGAAAGGGGACTTGCGCACAGCACACATTTATTTGCCGACTAATTTTCGGCTGACTGACGCAAGTCTGGCGACCTTGGCCTCTGTTTCCCTCGATCTCGATGAGCCTGTCACCGTGGACAGTGTCAAGATGCTGCGTACCAGATTATATGATGCGGGTTATCCGGGAGCCTGGGCGACTCCCGTTACGAACAAACCGAGGAAGTCAGGCATCAGTGTGTGAAAACAAACGTGCCTCGGAGCAGGACTAAGGTTTTTTGCGCAAATGGTTCGATGCGAAAAAGGAGCTGTGACGGGCAGGATCAAGGAGTTATTAACTCCGTGAGGAAAACGCAATGAAGAGAACACGTCAGGAAGTCGAGGCCCGCTGGCTGACTAGTCGGGCACCGGAGCAACGCACGGTGAAGAAGCGCTGAAATTCTCGGATGAATGCTGGACAGGAGGACTGCAGCTTGAAGCCAGCCAGTCAAGTCACTATCAGCACACATTATGGATGTGGTTCTCCGGTCACTGACTGACGGGTAAAAAAACCTGTAGAACTGATGTTGTATTGAACAACATAGATTGAATATAGAAGGCGTGGTACGGAGGCCATATTGATGGTTCATTTTTATCCATTATATATCCTTTTCTAGATAATAATTATCATGGTGACCTGCCCCCAGTATTAGATACAACCTTCAGTTAGTAATGTCGGTTGATTTTTCTTCATGCTTCCCGTTTCGCCAGCCTGCTGCAAATTCAGATGGCGTCTGGTAATTCAGCGATGAATGAGGTCGACACTCGTTATAATCCTGCCGCCAGTCATTAATGATTTTCCGGGCATGAAGAACATCGCTGAACCAGTGCTCATTCAGGCATTCATCCCGAAAGCGACCGTTGAAACTCTCAATAAATCCGTTCTGAGTTGGCTTGCCCGGCTGGATTAAGCGCAACTCAACACTATGTTCAAAGGCCCATTGAACCAGCGCGCGGCAGGTAAATTCCGGGCCCTGATCGGTTCTTATCGTCTCAGGATATCCACGAAACAGCGCAATGCTGTCCAGAATACGCGCGACCTGAATACCTGAAATCCCGAAAGCGGCGGTGATCGTCAGACACTCCTTCGTGAAATCATCCACACAGGTCAGGCACTTAATCCGGCGGCCGCTGGCAAGAGCATCCATGACAAAATCCATCGACCATGTCAGGTTCGGCGCATCCGGGCGAAGAAGCGGAAGCCGTTAAGTCGCCAGACCCTTACGGCGGCGCCTGCGTTTTACACCCAGACCGTTAAGGTGATAGATGCGGTAAACGCGCTTGTGGTTGACGTGAAGGCCCTCCCGGCGCAATAACTGCCAGATGCGCCGGTAACCAAACCGGCGGCGTTCAAGTGCCAGCTCTGTGATGCGTAGAGACAGTTGTGCGTCAGCAGCCGGACGCTGAGCCGAATAACGGCAGGTTGAAAGTGACAGACCAGCCAGCCTGCAGGCACGGCGTTGCGACAGACCCGTTGTCTCACACATGACTTCCACGGCTTCCCGCTTCTGGTCTGTCGTCAAAACTTTCGGCCCAGGGCCACCTGAAGCGCCTCCTTATCCAGCATGGCTTCAGCGAGTAGCTTCTTGAGACGAGCGTTCTCCTCTTCAAGTGACTTGAGCCGCTTCACTTCGGGGACTTCCATGCCACCGAACTTCTTACGCCAGGTGTAGAAGGTGGCGTCTGAAATGGCATGCTTGCGGCAGAGTTCCCGGGCCGAAACCCCGGCTTCAGCCTCGCGGAGAATACTGATGATCTGTTCGTCGGAAAATCGCTTCTTCATGGGGATGTCCTCATGTGGCTTATGAAGACATTACTAACATCGCGGTGTATTAATCAACGGGGAGCAGGTCAGTAATTCTGATATACCAAAGCCTAGGCCAAACATTAGTCTAGTTAAAGCAATTATGCAGCTTAGCAACTGGTTCTTTTAACAGGATTCCGGATCCTGGAAAGCGGTAAAACTACAAAGTATCTAGCCGTCCTTAGGGGCGGCTTTTTTTTATTCGCCACCCAAACAAAAAAACCGCCTTAAGGCGGTCTTTTTGTGCTGTTCGGATTCGCGGTCTTCACAGCTAAGCGAGGAAGGCACCTGCAGAGGGGCATTTTTTTAATGCAAAAGCAACCGCCAAAAAACACAAACCCCGCTTGATGGCGGGGTTTCATTTGGTGACAGCTGTTGTACTGTTGTTAGGCTGCTTGGGCCGCACGATGGTAATCACCGGAGCCGATGAAACTGACAGGGCTACATTGCCCGCTGAGCGCATCCAAAGCGTCCAGTACAACATTCTCAGCGTCTGAAGGCAGCTCAAGATCTAACGCATCATTCAGAAGCTCGTAGGCGAGAGAGCCGCCTGAACGACCGTATGCCTCAACCATAGAATTGCACAGAACAAAGATAGCCTGTCGGTTTGCACCGTTCGCAATAATTTCATTGAGCGCTTTCGTGTATTTGTCTTTATAGTTGATCTTCATCATTTAGCACCTCCCAAAGAGGTTTCGTTTCTTCTAGATGTCGCTGGTAATCTTTAATGTGCATATCATGCTTTGGGACAATCATAGCATGTGTTTCAGAATCCTTATAGAACATTAAATGCTCGTTTTCTTCAAGGATCCCTGATGCAATTGTGAAGCATACGAGCTTTCTGGCTGGCTTGAATAAGTGCTCTGGGATGTTTTCTTTTGGCGGCACAGTCAATGACAGCCCTTGAGCCAAATGAATGAAGTGACCATCTTCGTTAAGAACCACATCGACAATCTGGCCTTGTTCTATCTTTCCTTCTAACCCTGTACGAACCGTCAAGCAATCACGTTCGCCAACAATGACAAGAGGACGATTCTCATCATCTGACTTCATCATTCGGAGGTACTTAATTGGCGTTTTCGGATCCATGATTATGACCAGTATAAATTGGGTAATGTATTCTGCCTCAGCTGCTTACACGTAGCAATAGGGGCTATGACCTGCATCCCTTCGGTACCGTGTAGTGCTTCACGGGCTGCTTTTTAAACACAGCATTCAAGGCATCGCTCAACCGCCTCTTAGAAAGCCCGGAAGACCGTCGAAACGCTATAGCCGGTTTCCTCGGCGATCGTGCGGTGCGATTTATGAATGAAGTTCCTTGTGTGGTGGCGATCAGTCCCGGCTCTCATTCACCTGGATAGTGACCGGCAGGCCTGCATCAAAACAGGTCTGATACCAGCTGGCCACCTGCAGGGGATCGCCCTCTTTTATCCGGCGTATGCCGCTTGCCGCTGGCATCCGTCAGCTCCAGGCAGGTGGTACCATCCAGACGGATCACGTAGGCCGCTTCCCGCAGGGAGTAATGGCCATCACCCAGCTGCAGCTCCACAGCGTCGCCGACAGCCGTCTGGCGTAACGGCAGACGCCGAATGTCTGTCAGCCGTTGTCGTGCCATTTCAGCCTCGCGTTCTTCCTGGTAGAGCAGTTCTGCAATGCCGCGACCGGCCTCCGTCAGCTCGACGGCCAGCAGCAGGTTCGGGGCGCGCAGGGTGCGCAGCCAGCCCGCGTTTTGACACCTTACGGATACAGTCTTCCTCCCAGGCCGTCCGGTCATAAACCGGTTTCCCGTGATGCATGAGCTTCTGTCCACGAGTATCGGTTTTGTCGCGCTTATTCTGGCGTATCCAGGTCTTGTCACCGATATAACGAGGTAAATCAAAGATCCAGTTGGTATCGGTTCGCCAGTGTCCGGCAGCTCCGGGCAGTCGGGCATGGCGAATACTGTAATCAATGGCGTTACGCAGCGTCACCTCAAGGCAGTGCATCAGCGGCTGCATGGCGGCGGAAACGGCTTTGTTCCAGTTATATCCGCCCAGTTATTCACCAGGTTTCAGCTTCATCACGTCGGTGTAAATGTTCAGCCGCCCGGCCGAGATATAGTCTGCCAGCTGCATACAGCCCTCCCGGGCTAAACTGAGGGTCAGATTGACGGTCGTACCAGTTACTGGTAGATTTACCCCATCAAGGCGCGGATTTCTTCGGACCCGTGCGTTAAAGTTAGTACCGGAAAAGCCATCCCTCGGGATGGCTTTTCTCGTTTCAGATAAGTGGATCGTTTTCAGCCTGCAGAGGCTCAAACCGCATAACCTTTATCATCGTGTTAATTTCGTCAAAGAACTGCTGTTCACTAAACCGCCAGAAAATGGTGCGGTGCAGTTCCCTCAGCAGCGGTGTCATCCCACGCCGCGCGGCTTCGGTGAAAAGGGCGAATTACAGTGAAATTCCGTGTAGGATCACTTCTGCATTCCGGTAAACCTCGGCCCTCAGCGTCAGCAGCTCATAACACCAATACCCTGTAGCGAAAGACGCCTGGTGCAGAAAACTATCCACAAACCCCGCGACAAAAACCATGCCCGCAGACTGACAGGCACTCGCTCGAACTCTCGCATATTATTCGCCACCAGGATATTACCAGCCGCGACGGCGGGCTCTGCAATCGCTGTGTCTTTCGGTCGATCGGTGTCTCAGCGGCTGCCAGTGCCGCCTTGTTCTCCGTGGTAGCATCCACGGCAGCACGGCATCAAAGCGCGTGCAGAGCGCATCAACTGGCTACCCGTGGTTGGGGGAAGTATTCTCCTCGATGCCCCGTCTTTAAAAGGGATTTGTCAATTTCGTACCATTTTCCCTTAGTCGTTATCAGAAGCGATTTTTCTTTAAGGAATTGTTGACTTCGTTGATAAGCTCGGGATATTTCCCTTCCTTCTCAATGCTTTCAAGCCTTTGCCGCAGAGTTTGCTCTTCTCCAAGAAATTCACTGAACTGCGACAGTTTCAGTGCCTGGTAACGTCCGGTTGCCGAGTTGGTCCCTTTGTAGCGAAGAAGCAGAAGTAACTGCAGAAAGTCCTCATCTCTTCTGCTCCGGGTTTTCATCCATTCCCGTATCACCTCGACACCACTGATATCGCACCATGCCCAGATATAGTCGGTCAGGGAAGACATTGACGGTAACTGGCTGGTAGTCACCGGACTGTTCAGTCGGTGGGCAAGTTCTTCACAAAGCCCCTTAAGTCTGTCAGGCGGCAGCCACTGCTCCAGCTCGCCCGGCGCGAGGTTGCCGCGAAGCCCGTGCTGCCACAACAGATGCCGGCAATACTCTGCAATCCATCTCCAGGCTCGGCCGCAGAGAAGCAGCTTGCGCAATGTCTCAAGCGCGTGTTCCGGTTCTGTTTCGTACATACGCTGTAATAACCGATCGGCCACGCTGTTAGTATCCAGCTCGTACAAAGAAAACCAGCTGTTCAGAGCCAGATACCGGTCGATCATTTCATCGCCGTACTGAAAGAAAAACTGTAACAGGCCCTGACACTCTGAAGCGCTTCTTTGTGAAATCACCGGCGTTGTCAGTTGGCTGAGGATATGCTCAAACCAAGTCCGGGATGAAATCCCCTTACCATTAATCCTTCCAAGCAGTTCATCCGACAACTCCGTCTGTTTTTTGCCAGTGGAAGCCAGGCCGAATATCTTGTCAAAGTACTCAGGGGGCAGGATATTTTGCGGAGATGAAAATGCAAAGTAATAGCGCCAGTAAGCCTGACTTCCCAGCCTCCTCTGCGTCGTCATCAGGCCTTTTTCTATGTCGCTCAGCTCCCTGAAAAGCTTGATGGGATGATCCCCTATACCACCAGAGAGACCCGGAACCCAGTTCCTCAGCAGATAGGCGGAATGAGCCTGTAAAGGAAAATAGTGAGAAAGATGTTCAGCCAGGCTTTTACTCAGGGTTTCTTGTTCTTCCTTACTAACACGCCCGTCACCGGATTCCACGATGGACCGCTCAGTCAGATACTCCTCCACCCAGTCACAGAGACCTGGATTAGTGATACGTAACAAATGCAGAAAACATAAATCCGGCAAATAGACATAGTCCCGGATCCCTGAATAGTGAAAGCGCAGTGCATTGAGAACCAGCTGTACTTCCCGTGGGGTTTTCAGAGTGCTTCCATAGATGTCAGCCACTTGTTCCAGATCACTGAGGAGCCCAGTATCAGGTGAAGCACCGTTAACTGAAGAGTAAAGTTCGATTGCCCCTTCAAGGAGCTCTCGACGTAAAACAAATGACTCAGGGCGTGGCAGACTGAAGGCGATCTGGACAATTTTCTGCAGATACAGCCTGCCATCATCCACCCCTAACCCGCGGGAGATGGCCTGTGCCAGAACAGCTTTGTCATAGCAAAGGATGTAACGGAAACGGGGAAAGTCGGCCACCGATTTAACCAAGCGGATCACCTCGATGGCCTGAGCCGGCTCCAGTCGGTCAAGATCATCCAGCAGAATGATGAAGCTGAGATCAAGTTCGGCTATTTTATCTGCGATTTGACTGCGTAACTCAGAAGAAGACAGTGATTTTTGACTTAACTGTACTGATGCCAGCGCTTTCAGAGCTTTACCTGCATTTGGTGCTCCGACAAGAGCCGCAGCTTCAGCGACAGGAACCAAATGACGAGCCGTTGCTTGGGCATATCGCAAAACTTTATCTGCCGTTGCTGTCAGCTCCTTTCGTCTTTTCAGTTGCCGGAGAGACTCCTCTGACATACGCTTTTCTTCTTCTTCCGCAATAATTCCTGCGACCGGTATCAGAAGCGACTCCACCAGACTGGTCTCGCTGCCATCAAGCCAGGGAGAAATATTCAGCACAAAGGTGTTGTCTTCCATTTGCTCATCCAGAGTCGAGCGCAGCAGGTTCAGAAGGCTGGTTTTCCCCGATCCCCATACACCTTCAATACCAATGACAGCGCTCCCCTCCCGACCAATCGCCTGGATAGATTTGGCAAGTTGTGTTGCGACATGGCGGAATCCATAACGATCCTGCTCATAACGGGTGACGGACTGATCCAGTCGCATCGCTTTATTACTGGTCATATCACAAATCTCCGTACAGGCCACGCAGCCCGGTCAGGGCCTCCGCCAGCGTACCTTCAACACAATGCGTGGTAAGTTCCCGGACCAGCGTCTCAAAGGCCTCCGACGGCAAAAAAATCCGCACCCCGTCAATACCAAAAAATCCCTCCGGCATCACACTGCCCGGCGGAGAGAACATCACCCGCTCCCCCTGATGACCGTGCTGAAGGGCTTCCGGGTGACGGGCGTACAGGGTGAGCAGGCCCAGCAGTTCAGAAAATGCTACCCAGCCGCAGGGGAACACAAACTCCTTCCCGGTCAGAATCATATGCAGTTTCGGTGTCCTGTACAGCGCGCCTGGACGCTGCCCCGCCGGGAGCCCGTCGATCTGAATATCGAGGCGCAGCGTACCGGCTTCAATAGTCTGCGTCACGGCCGGGATGAGCGGGCGCATATCCTGCACCAAGGCCTCCACCTGGCTCTCGGTCCGCTCCAGCCCGTACAGAACCAGCGGAAAAATTTCCCTCAGTCTGGCCTGAGTGAAACTCCCTGTCAGCACGGAATCCGGAAAATCTGTCAGTTCCAGACAGCCACTTTCCAGCGGGCGCAGCAGTTGTTCGGCGGTGGCATGGTCGATGACCGGGCGCAATCCGGCCAGAAACCGGTCATATCCTGCCAGCAGATCCCCGTCGTGCAGCCGGTAGGTACCTCGCAAATAATGCTCGTCCCGCACCCTGTCCTGTTCCACCTGCCAGGTAAGAAGCTCCCGGACGATCTGCAGCAGCGTGCTGAGTGCCGGCCGGGTAACCAGGCGGTGGCGTCCGCGCAAGTAACCCTGTCGGGCGCTAACCAGCATAAACCTCAGTTCGTCCCGGGAGACCGGCTCCCAGGACACGCCGGCGACTATCTTGCGATACAGCTGCCGGGCCGTGGCATCCGGATCGGCGACCAGCTGAAAATAGCCGTCACCAGCAGCGGCCGTTTTCAGGCCGTCATCGAGGAAGCGTTCGGCCAAGGCGTTGACGGAAACATTTTCTGCCCCTGCCCTCGCCTTGAGGGCTCCGATCAGTTTTTTGTGAAAACGCAGGTTGAGCTGGCTCAGCATCATTGCTACTCTCATCTTTGCTTTGATATTTATGCTAGCATAGCACAGGAAAGGATGTGTATTTTTAAGTGAATTGATTATTTTAATGTGTGATTAATCATTAAATAGTAAATGTGATGCTGGAGATGCTATATTTTCATCTTTTCTTTCTCATTTCTGCAGAGATCCGAAAAAAGTAGAAGCGGAAAAGGTGCGCCTGCCGTTTGTTCACTGTCAGCAACTGGTACTACATACTGGGTTCCAAATAAGGCGACTGGAACAACATATTAATCCGTTTATATATGACAGAATGTTTCTGGATTTGCATCTTAATGCTTCTATAGTGGGAAGACTTCTGGAATGGCATGGAAAAGGAAAAATGACGGTAGGATCGCGCTGGTACAAATTTGATTTTCATAATCATACCCCGGCCTCACATGATTACAGAGTTCCGGACATTACGCCCAGGGAATGGCTTCTTGCCTACATGCGACAGCAGGTAGATTGTGTTGTCATTAGCGATCATAACAGTGGGGCCTGGGTTGATTCGCTGAAAGATGAACTGGTGCGGATGTATCAGGACGCAAGTGCCGGTTACATTCCGGACTTTCGACCGCTGGCGCTTTTCCCAGGAGTGGAACTGACGGCAACCGGTAACGTTCATATCCTGGCAGTTTTGCACACGAACAGTACAGGTGCCGATGTAGAAAGGCTTCTGGCCCAGTGTAACAACAACTGCCCTATTCCGCGTGATGTCCCTAACCATGAGATTGTTCTTCAGTTGGGGCCAGCCGGAATCATAAGTAACATCCGTCGTAATCCGGAGGCAATCTGCATCCTCGCGCACATTGATGCGGTTAAAGGCGTTCTGGTAAGCCTGACTAATCAGGGAGAACTGACAGCTGCTTTTCAGGCCAATCCCCATGCAGTGGAGATTCGCCACCGTGCAGAGGACATTACTGATGGTACACATCGACGTCTGATTAAAGATTTACCGTTGCTCAGGGGCTCAGATGCACACCATCCCGAACAAGCCGGTGTCCGTACCTGCTGGCTGAAGATGTCCTCACCTGATTTCGACGGTCTTCGGCATGCACTGCTCGATCCGGAAAACTGTGTGCTGTTCGATCAGCTTCCGCCAGAAGAACCTGCTTCGTATTTACACAGTCTGAAATTCAGAACACGCCTCTGCCATCCTGCGAACCAGGAGGCGGCCACAGTGGAATTCAGTCCGTTTTATAATGCTGTTATCGGCTCCCGGGGCAGCGGTAAATCCACACTCATCGAAAGCATTCGCCTGGCCATGCGTAAGACCGAAGGGTTAACTGCGACGCAAACTAAAAAGCTGACCCAGTTCAGTCAGACGGGGATGGAGGCTGATTCATTCATCGAATGCGTGTTCCGCAAAGAAGGTACCGATTTCAGGCTCAGCTGGCGCCCCGATGGTAATCATGAATTACATATATTCAGCGAAGGCGCGTGGGTACCTGATAGTCACTGGTCAGGCGATCGTTTTCCACTCTCGGTTTACAGCCAGAAAATGCTCTATGAGCTGGCTTCGGATACCGGGGCATTCCTGCGTGTCTGTGATGAGAGTCCTGTGGTTAATAAACGGGCCTGGAAAGAACGCTGGGATCAACTGGAAAGGGAATATCTCAATGAGCAAATCACCTTACGTGGCCTACGCTCTAGGAAGGTGAGTGCTGGCACATTGCAGGGGGAATTATCCGACGCAGAGCGTGCTGTCAGCCAGTTGCAGTCAAGCGCTTATTACCCGGTTTGCAACCGTCTGGCCCGGGCCCGAGCCGAACTGTCTGCTGCATCCTTATCCCTCGAACGCTACGAGCAGCGCATTTCAACTATTCAGGCACTGGCGGATAAGCCGCAGCAGGCAACCGCAGCTCCGTCAGATCCGTCCGGTCCATTCACAATATTTATGGAGCGCCTGTTATCTGTGCAAGAGCAGTATGATCAGCGTCTCAATGCCCTGTTGTCAGAATGCGTTGCAGAGCTCGCTGTCATCAGGGAAGAGCAAAGTTTTGCTTCCCTCGGGGGGACTGTGCGCGACCAGGAAGCGAACGTAGAGCGTGAGGCCGTTGCTCTGCGGACTCAGGGGCTCAATCCCGATATCCTTAACGAGCTTATGGCGCGCTGTGAGTCTCTGAAAAACGATCTTCGAAATTACGACGGCCTTGAAGAGGCAATCACCTCTTCTGTGGCAAGGTCTGAGCAATTGCAGGCTGAAATGCGTACCCACCGGATGACACTGACGGATAACAGAAAGGCATTTCTTTCTTCTTTGTCGCTTCGCGATCTGGAGATCAAAATCCTGCCCCTTTGTGCCCCATATGAAGACATTGTTTCAGGTTATCAGGGTGTTACTGGTATCAGCAATTTTTCCGAACGCATTTACGATAACAATGACGGTAGTGGATTACTGCAGGGCTTTATCAGCGAACGCCCGTTCAGTCCGTTGCCCGCTGCTACAGAGAAAAAATACGCGGTACTGGATACGCTAAAAGCACTGCACCTCGATATCTGCCTCGACAGGCCGGGCGCGGGGACAGAGCTGCATGGTAGTTTCCGAAATCGACTTAAAGGACTTAATGAATCACAGCTGGATGCCCTGCAATGCTGGTATCCTGATGATGGTATCCACATCCGTTACCGGACGCCTGGGGGACAGATGGACGACATTTCGTCTGCCTCACCGGGTCAGAAAGGGGCCAGTATGCTGCAGTTCCTGTTGTCTTATGGTAACGACCCGCTCCTGCTTGATCAACCAGAGGATGACCTTGACTGCCTGATGCTGAGCATGAGCGTGATCCCCGCTATCATGTCGAACAAAAAACGCCGGCAGCTGATTATTGTGTCGCATTCTGCTCCTATCGTAGTCAACGGAGATGCAGAATACGTTATCAGTATGCAGCATGATCGTACAGGCCTCTACCCGGGACTGTGTGGTGCGCTTCAGGAGGCACCGGTGAAGGCTCTTATTTGCCGGCAAATGGAAGGCGGCGAAAAAGCCTTTCGCTCACGTTATGAGCGTATTCTCAGCTGAAGAATTGAATAATTCTCATGATGACCCGGTTACCAACGGCTGGATAAACGACTGGTTACAAAAGCTGCCCGGAGATGAAGGATCTGGATGCCGGGGAGCAATCTTTGTAAAAAAAGAGTAACTCTCAAAATGGAAAACGGAATGAGAACAAAGACAAACTGTGTGATGATCGCTTTATGTCTGGGAGTGTCATTTTCTGTCGCAGCAGAAGGAATGAATTCTTACCTTGTAAAATATGGCCAACAAGTCGGAGTGGCGTCTGAAAATAATAAAATAAGATACCTTAAGGCGTACCAGACAACAGCATCACCACTTAATGCATACCGGGTTGATTTCAATACAACGGCAGAAGAACTGATGTCAGTGCCTGGTGCTGATACAGACGCTGTTGCGAAAATGAAAAATCTGGCCATCACCAAAGCATGGGAAACCAGGTTTTGTACCCCGGATCTGAATAATGCAATGATCAGATCGGGTGTGGACATGGTGAGTGGATTTTTATTATCTGACAACAGAACACAACATGTAGCTGTATGTTTCAAGAAAGTCTCTGATTCACAACAGCAATCCTCCTCAGCCAGGAAAGTAACGGGGATCTGGTATGATGATGTTGGTTCCCCCGATTACCTTAATGCCACCCTGACTATTTACCAGGAGGGCGAACGTTTCTATCTGAAACGTGTTAACGGTGACGGTAGTGGCGGAGAGTATCTGCTGACCAGAAAGGGGCAAAAATTCATTAAAAATAATGATAAGTTCGGTGCATTTTATCTTATCAGAAATAACAAGCTGGAGATCTATAATAATAATGGTTTCATCCGTGATGCAGACATAAAAAGAGAACAATAGCGCCATTGCTGCTATTTTTTAAGCACGGTTATTTTATTATTCCAGGGAAGATTCCTGCCCAGAACTATTGATGGGAAAAATATGAAGAAAAACCCCGGGTTTCAAACCCATTATGACAATCTGAAAGTTTCTCAGGACGCGCCTTATGAAATTATCCAGGCCGCCTACAGGACACTTGCAAAGAAATACCATCCGGATCTGAATAAACAGGATCCTGAATGTGCCCGCATAATGAAAATTATCAATGAATCGTATGTCGTTCTCTCAGACCCTGAGAAACGGAGACTGCATGATTCCTGGATTACTAAAGAGAAATGGCGAGTACGGGCACTGGAAAATCAGGAAGCAAGGGAAATGCAAGAGACAGTTTCTCAGGATACCCCTGTCCGGAATATCCGGCCGGCGCCTCATATTAGGGAGCCTGATTCCTCCTCACTTATTCATTTCTTTAAGCAAATGGGGATATCATTTGCAAAAAGGATATTGATAGTGGTTGTTTTTTTCGGAGGGTTTTACCTTTACGACAGCAGTAATTCTGTCAGCAGTACATCCGGAGAAAAGCAATCAGCGCCACAGTCTTCCGGCGCCTCATGTTCTTCTGGTGTCTATACATATACCAACGGGCAGCCATGGCCACAGAATGCCACCGTTCTCGCCTACAATGATCAGCAGAAGGGATTATCCACTCTTGAACTGGATAATTCAGTAAACAATCAGTATCTGTTTGTCCGCCTGGTTTATGCCAGTAATAAATTCACTCATAACGCGGTCAGAGAAGCATTCTTACCCGCCCATCAGAAACTGCTGTTCACAAGTGTCGAGCCCGGTCGCTATGCAGTAAAAATAAAGGATATAGTTACCGGATGCAGTCAGATATCAGAAGAGATGCTTTTTACTGAGCAGACATCAGGTCGTGAAGTTAGCTACACAGAAGGCTCACTCACTCTGTATCCAGTCAGGAACGGCAATACCCATTTATCAGAAATTACAGATAGCCAGTTCTGAAAGGGCTTTGGAGACAGGTGGTTGCACTGACGGATTGTGAAATCACGCTGAATTGCGACGGGTTTAACTGGCATTTGTCAATATTTATTATGATGTATTCAGAGTGGCCTGAGGCATTTACCGCCTCAGGCGTTTACTTTCAGAAGTACGAAACAGAAACCAGGAAGGGTGGCGGGTGATCTCACTGTGACTGCGGCAGGCTCCCAGGGCTGCCTGAATAAGACTTGCCGCACCGGTGGCTAGTGCTGAAACCGACGGTGCACCCATGAA
The DNA here is from genome assembly GCF_042137965.1 of Klebsiella grimontii. Classification (NCBI taxonomy): domain Bacteria; kingdom Pseudomonadati; phylum Pseudomonadota; class Gammaproteobacteria; order Enterobacterales; family Enterobacteriaceae; genus Klebsiella; species Klebsiella grimontii. The sequence goes on along the minus strand of NZ_CP169722.1, from coordinate 6,438 downwards.
CCCCAGAACGGCTGGTAAGGCGAGCAGGGCGGTATCCTGCAGACTCTGCCGTTTCCAGGCACTCAGTTTCTGTCGCAGCTCCTCCAGCCCCTCATCGGCGATACGCTCCCGGAAACGCTGCTGCAGCAGGCGGATGGCTTCGGCGCCGGAGGCCTGTTCCATATCCAGAGCCGCGTCGCGCAGCGAGCGCCTGAACGCAGTCACACTCGGCTCATAATCTGTGCGGATCCGGAAGATGTCCTCAAGCGACAGGTCATGAAGAAACGGAATGTCAAGCTCTAGCATCCGGCGAGAAAGTCTTCCGGATGCGTCCAGCTTTTGCAGGATTTTGCCCTGAAGTGGACAGCGGGTAACAAGTGAGGCGCCGGTCCGGGCTGACTGACTGATATCGGTAAGCAGCCCGTGATAATGAAAGTAGATACTCCGATTAATGGCTCCGCGCACCCACCGATCATACCCTTTACGGCTTTCGTGTTTACCGCGGGTGATCCTTGCCCTGAATGTACCGTCCTCTTTCACTTCGACTGGCTGCATTTCCTGGTACATATACGCATTAGTAAAAGGGCTAAGGCAGTCCCGTAGCTCCAGCATGATTTCGTCCGGCAGCGTTTTTTCTGACACAAAACGGTAATGCCCCTCGTCGCTCACCCGACTTATACCCCGAACGGTGAGGCTGCGCTCGTAAAGCTGAGCCACTGCAGGGGGCATCACGCCGTTAAGGAAATGTCTGTCGGGATTATCCTGCAGGAGTTGCATTTTACGCACCTGCTCCTGCCGGGCTGATTCACATGGCGTGAAGGCAATAAAGCCGGCCTGAATCAGCACAAAATTATCCTTAACGAAGCGCACAAACTTCGCCACTTCAGTTCGGATGCCCTGTAGCCTGTCGGTCGTACGGCGCTGTACCAGAAGGTCAGTAGCCACAACCATCTCCACATTGTCCATACGTAAAGCCGCCTCTTCGAGGGCATCGGTCAGAATTATGCGTTCGGCAGACAGTAATCCAGGGCGGTAAAGTGCCAGTTGATCGTGGCGGGCAATCCACAGGCTGAGGAGAGATGCTTCCGGGGGATGCCACTCACCGCGACTTGCGTTAACCCCCTGCAGATAATCTTCCAGGGCACTCCGCAGTGCGTCCTCACTTAGTGCAGCATAATCCGCTGAAAGAAGCCTTTCATCCCAGAGGATGCTTTCCGTCAGGGACGGCAGGTTATTGTACATATGTGTCTCCTCACAGCTCCCCTTACAAGGCGCGAAGCTCTGCCGTTACCCGTGTCGCTCCAGGCGTGGCCACCACCAATAGAGCCGTCTCCAGCTACAGATATTCGACCTACGTCATGGCGATGTGGATTCCGTCCAGTTCCACTATCGCCCTGTTCCCTTCGTCAAGGGAATATACAGCGACACCAGGCTGTCATGGCTTCTCTTCTCGTGCTTGACCTCCAGACACCCACGCTCCTGCATCGGCTGTGGAAAACAGGGTATCACTGACCGTCTTCCCTCAGCTGTACCTGAACCTGGAAATCGTCCTTTCCGTCAGGGGTGAAGCTGACAAACGAGCCGTGCTCACTATAATAGACTGCAATGTTTTGTTCCTGCTCTGACAACGATGAATATAACCTGCCGTCCAGGAAGTGCAGAGATTTCCTGTATTCTTTATCTTTTTGATTCCTTTCCTTTTCTTCCCGCTCCTTCTCTTCCTCCGTGAAGGCTTCGGACCAGCCAAAAAGATCATTGAGCAGATTATTCTCCAGATCCCGTTTAAGCACCGAACGGATAGCATCCCTGCAGACGTTGCTGGTAAAAGTCTTCCAGAGCGGAGAGTGACGCTCTGCCATCTCATTAAAATTTTTGGAATGAATACCTGCCGCAGGCCATTCCTTTGTTACCTCCGTCCAGACGTCGCCAGCAAGTCTTTCCCAGACCGTTGCTTTGACTGCCATCGAGGCGAGAATGTCGTTATCGGAGATATTGCCGATCCCGGTCTGGATCGCCAGACGCAGCACTTCCACCTCTTTTACTGGCTGTTGAGTCAGGGTCACGCAGCGGACATAGAGATCATCCAGCTGAGCAGCGGTAGCATCGTCAATGTGTTTCGTAGGCATGATTACCTCTTATCTGAGAATATATATCATTTATATAATGATGCTTATAACAACAACTTATAATCTTATTTTATGAGTTTATTAGTTTTGTGCTTTCAGCATATCATGAACAAATTTATGTGCAAGATACTCACAGTTATAAATGACCTTCCGGCTTTTCTTTTTTAATCAGATCCGAAAAAAGTAAGTTCCGGATCTCCATGCCCTCTCTGGCGCGCCGCGACCCACTGACACAAGATGTGCCACTCCGTCAGCTGCGTTTTCTTCTATATGTTGTGTTCCTCCCCTGCCCCCTGACCGCCCGATCACCCCCATTAAAGGGCGATGTGGTTATTTCGTGTGCGTGGTACACTTCCGGAAATCCGTTAAATTGCAGTAAATCGGATCAGGCCGGAATGGTCATCCGGTAATTTATCAGCGTGACTGTTTCTCTGCTTATTATGTGTGGTTTTCTTTCGTTGTGTACAAAATGAATCATTGCGTATACATTCATTCTGCTCACGGTAAATCAGGCTTCATGTTTACTATCCTGACTATTTACCGAATCTGAATACGTTTTGCACAAGGAAAGAGTCATGGCGAAGATCCAGGCCAGAAATGTTGACGATGCGCTGTTTGCGCGCATTGAGCAGTCAGCAATGAAAAATGAACGTTCCCTCGAGGGGGAGATCCGGATTGCCCTCCGGGAGTATTATCAGCCCGTGGTTCAGGCCGGGCCCGCGATGTCTGACAGGGAGCGCTGGCAGCATGAAACGGGCAAGCGGCTGAAGTGGTTGTTCAACCGGCTCATGGCGGACAATTACTTCCGGGAATTTGCCGGAGCCAGACCGCCGGACACGTTTGACCTGGTCCGCTTCGGCAGGCAACTGGATACCTCGCCGGGTGTGCTGATGGATATCATGGAAGGACGCCAGGAGCTGTCCTTTACGCTGGCAGATACGATCGCCCGGAATTTTGATGCCTCGGCGGACTGGCTTCTGGGTGAAAGCGGGCAACCTTTTCCGTTTGTCCGCCTGGGCTCTGCGGGGTACAGGGAGTTTTTCTTTCCCGTCGGCAGTACAGGCGACCACACGTTTGAGTTTCTCAGAATAGCCGGCGGCAGGCATGACGGCACCCTGATCATCCTGCGTCAGGATATACAGACGAAGCGGGTCACACCCGGCGTTGTCACGGAGAGTTTTTACCTGCGCAGCGGCATGGGAAGCGGCGGATACGGCAACCTCAAAAGGTTTCTCCTCTTTCTCAAAACAGAAGGTGCACGGCTGTCCATCAACACTTATGACTGGACGCCGGAGCACCCGGATTTTGATTTCTGGACGGTCATCGGCCAGCATCATCACGTCTATTTCCAGGACTCGCCCCGCCGTTCATCGGCCCGCTGGCTGCAGCAGGTACTCAACGGTGAAGATCCGGGAGAATGGTTTCAGGGCGGCTGGACACCGATACTGAAGGAAGTGGCTGCGGCCACCGGGCCGGATACGGCTTCCGGACATACTGACCACCAGGATGAATGATCCGGTACAAACGTCACGGGTTGGGATGTTTTGGGCTTACTGGCCAGAATTAAGAACCCGGGGAACTGCTGAGGCCGAAGGTGAAATTCAACAGGCTGACAGGAAACAATATGGACAGAATCAGTGAAGAAAGACAGACAGGCACAGACGTGATGAACGTCGCCTTCCACACCATGCGCAAGTACGGCATGAATATCATCACCGCCACGCAGCATATGGATATTAATGCTTACGTGAAATCCGACCCGCGGATGCCGAGAACGCGGCTGCGCCGCTACCTGGGGCAGTATGGCCTGCGCGGTGAGGCGCTGAGCAGGGAGGTCAGACGTATCGTTGCGGGACCTGAGCGACGCGACAGCACACTGAAGGACGGGATTTACTATACCTGGCCTTATGGCTGGGAGCCCTGTGATTTTACGCCGATGATGCGGCGCATTTTTCGCGGGAAGCGGACCCGCCATGTGATGATGTTTGATGAAATGCCAGCGCTGTTTGGCAAATAAAGCACTGGTGCGACTTAAACAGCAATACGCGGACACGGAGGATAACAATCAATGATGCCGGCATTACCAGGTCAGGGCATTTCGTTTTCAGCTGCGCAGCTGCCGGTGGCCATCGATTACCCTGCTGCCCTGGCCCTGCGCCAGATGGCTCTCGTTCAGGACGAACTGCCGAAATATCTGCTGGCGCCCGAAGTGAGCGCCCTGCTCCATTACGTCCCCGATCTGCACCGCAAGATGCTGCTGGCCACCCTCTGGAATACTGGTGCCCGCATTAACGAAGCGCTGGCGCTGACGCGGGGAGATTTTTCGCTGGCGCCACCGTATCCGTTTGTGCAGCTGGCCACCCTTAAGCAGCGCGCCGAAAAATCCACTCGGACGGCCGGGCGGTTGCCAGCAGGCACGTTGCCTCACCGACTGGTGCCGTTATCGGACACCCAGTACGTCAGCCAGCTGCAGATGATGGTGGCCACGCTGAAAATTCCGCTCGAGCGGCGCAATAAGCGAAGCGGCAGAACTGAAAAAGCGCGTATCTGGGAGATCACCGACCGGACGGTCCGCACGTGGCTGAATGAAGCCGTGGATACCGCTGCGGCCGACGGTGTGACGTTTTCTGTGCCAGTAACACCGCACACGTTCCGCCACTCCTACGCCATGCACATGCTCTATGCCGGTATTCCCCTGAAGGTGCTGCAGTCGCTGATGGGTCACAAGTCAGTGAGTTCAACGGAGATCTACACGAAAGTGTTTGCGCTCGACATCGCGGCACGGCACCGCGTGCAGTTTGCGATGCCGGAAACTGAAGCGGTGGCCCTGATGAAACAGCTCCCCCAACGATAACGCGAGCGCCGTGCTATGGAAAATAACTCAAGTTATGCTGTGGCTTTCGCAATAGTGAACATTTTTATGGCTCCCTGCGCTCATCGGCGGGAGCGATTATGGGGACTTATGAAGCCTAATTCGCAGAAACAAACGGTGAGCCGGTCTGGGCCCGATGGGGTATATTTATCGATTACTGTGACGCCGCATCCGCTATATCACATAAATGCGCTATCACCGGCGGCCTAAAAATTGACTGTGGTGTGCAGGGCATCATCTCTCAGTCAATACATGGAACGCGTTACTCGCCTAAAGTGCATGCCGCAGTCAATATCAGTGTTTTTTCGTATAACATCCCATACAACAGTCAATTTAATGCGTGGAAGCATGAAGGATAAAAGAGTTAAATTGACTGCGCTATGCGTGATGCGTATCACAGTCAATAACGAAGAATAAGAGCATACCGCAGTGAATTTTTGCGTACTACAGTCAATTTTCAGGCTTCATACTGGTGAGCGCTTCGGCCAGCTTCTGAGGATCGATACCCGCGGCTTTCAAAGCCTTAATGACCTCATCATAGTTCTGCTCAGGAGACTGCGCCTCTTCCTCTTTGCGAGGCGACTTCACAGTACTGCTGATCAGTTTCGGGTTGCGATAATGCACGCTGAAATAGGCTGCCCGTCCGCGTTTGAATTCGGTGTAATCCAGATACCCAATATCCCGCAGTTGCTCCATCGCTTTGCGAACGGTATGGTTCTGCGTGTACACGTTTGAGGTAAGATTCAGCCGATCGCGCATACGTTTCATGGAGATTGGCGCCGGGTTCTGAGGCAGGCTTTCGATGTAGGTATACAGGGCTTGAGCAGACTCTTTACGCTGCAGGGCGTCGATCGCCTTCAACCGCAGCAGCACCCGCCGGTCCATGTGGTAGAGCTCGAAGAGTTTGGGCTCGGCCTTGATTTCCACGATATCTTCGTTGATATCATAGTAAGCCGACTGCACCAGGTGTGTGGTCCAGCCCTTGGTGTCATTCTGGAACTTCAACGTGACGGTCGCCAGTTTGAACAGGGAGTTGCTGATACGGTCGCGCATTTTTTTGTTTGAACGCCGCGAATCGAAACCACACATCTTAACGAACTCAACAAAAGACAATTCTAGCGTGTCTTTTTTTACGCCATACTCTGACATGGAGCGAATGATCCCAAGCCAGACTTTAAAGTCCGTGTCCATGTCCAGACGCGATCCTGTGATCCTGACGTCGGTGTACCCTTCACTCTTCGCGATAGACAGCTGTACAAGCTCCTCAGTCGCATCTGTGACGTTTTTACGGTTAGCCTTACTCCTTCCTGTCGATTTCAGCGTAGGAACAAAGAGACCAAGCCTCATGAGCGCAACGGGTTGAACGGTACTGGTGCTGTTGACATCCAGCTTAACAACTTCACCGGTTTTCTTATCAACCTCCTGCAGATTCAGAGGTAAGCTATTATTTTCGCTCGTCAT